>NZ_SCMM01000022.1:0-73320 GCF_005503345.1 Ramlibacter sp. 2FC | reverse complement strand
TCGCTGGTGTCCATCCACCAGCACCTCCAGTGTTCCGCTTGAACCGCCGTATGCGGAACCGCACGTACGGTGGTGTGAGAGGGCTGAGGGGGTAACCCCTCACCCTACTCAATTCTAGAAAGGCTGTCGAGCGCCGCCGGGCCGCCCCAAGGCGCGAGAGCCCCCTCGGGGGGCAGCGAGGACACGAAGTGCCGAGCGTGGGGGCGTGTCGAGCGCCGCCGGGCCGCCCCAAGGCGCGAGAGCCCCCTCGGGGGGCAGCGAGGACACGAAGTGCCGAGCGTGGGGGCGTGTTCAATCCTTCGTCGCGTGCCGCTGCACGCAATCGATGTAGGCCGCGCCGTCGGGCGCGCGGCCGGCGCGCTGGCTTTCCCAGAGCATGCGGCCCAGGCAGTCCATGGCCTCGTGGTGCGCGTCGTGCAGCGAGTCGCGCCGGTGCGTCAGCAGCTCCACGGCCCGGCGTATGCCGCGCGGCTGGTCGATGCTGCACTGCTCGCTGATCGACAGGTGCATGGACAGGTGCAGGAAGGGATTGCTGCGCCCCGGCTCGGCGTCGTAGTGGCGGGCCAGGGCTGCCTCGGCGTCGGCGAGCTCCGCGTGGTACTCGGGATGCTCGTCTATCCACTGGCTGGCCAGCAGTTCGATCGCCTCCATGGACTGTCCGGCGCGCGCCTTGGCGTAGACGGAACAGAAGAAGCGGCGGACGTCGGCTTGCGAGGGGTTGAACATCCGCGCAGCGTATCATGGCCCGCTTGTCCCACCGGCCCGGAGGCCCTCTGATGAAGAATGTGTTGCGGATCCTCGGCGTGCTGCTGGTGCTGGCAGGACTGGCCGGCTTGGTCGTCAAGGAGTACAGCTACACGAAGGACACCACGGCCGCCAAGATCGGTCCGGTCGAGCTCACGGTGAAGGAGACCGAGACCGTGCGCATCCCACTCTGGGCCAGCCTCGGCGCCATCGGCGCAGGCGCCGTGCTGTTGGCGCTGGGTTTTCGTCAGCGCTGAGCGCTGACCGGGCTGGCTGCCGGTGATCGCCATGCTGCAGCTACAGTGGCGGCATGGACCGTTTGCAGAACATCGAAACCTTTGTCCGGGTGGCGCAGACCCAGAACTTTGCCGAGGCGGCGCGGCAATTGCGGATTGCTCGCTCCGTGGTCACGACGCGGATCAAGCAGTTGGAGGACTATGTCGGTGCGCCGCTGTTTCACCGCAGCACGCGGGTGGTTCGTCTCAGCGAGGTGGGCCAGTCGTTCCTGCGCGACTGCACCGAACTGGTTTCCCGGGCCAACGACATCGTCGATCAGATGCGGGATGTGCGCGGCTCCCCCGCCGGAACCCTGCGCGTGCATGCCCTGACGGGATTGGTGCTGGGGCACTTTGCCTCCCTGTTGCGTGATTTCCAGGAAACCTATCCGGACATCCGGCTGGACCTGAATGTCAGCGACTCCGTGGTCGACCCCGTCACGGCGGGCGTCGATTGTGCGTTGCAGATCTTTCCCGCCACCTCGACCGAACTGGTGTCCAGGCCACTGTTTCCGGTGCGGCGGGTGTTTTGCGCCACGCCGGAATACCTGGCGAAATACGGCACGCCCAAGGACCCGCGGGAGCTGCACCAACATCGATTGGGACTCTATTCCCGCTATCCGTCACGGGATCGTTGGACATTCCATCATCAAGGGCAGGAAATCACCCTGTACCTCGCCGCCACGCTGCTGACCAACAGCGTCCACCTGTTGCGTGAATACGCGATGGAGCATGCGGGCATTGTCTGCGTGCCGACCCTCGTGGCCTCCGATGCCATACGGCAGGGCCAGCTCCAGGTGGTGTTGCCGGAGCACCTGCTGTCGTCGTTCTGGCTGAGCGCCGTGTATGCCGGTACGTCGAGGAATGCCTTCAAGCTGCGCCTGTTCATCGAACACATCACGACACAGTTCAAGCGCCTGCCACCCTGGGACGCCCAGTTGATCGAGCATGGCCTGATCCCCGAGGCACTCGTGGCCGGGTAGCGACGGTTCAGGGTATTCCCTGATGATTGTTCGGTGTTCGCAAACAATAAGCTTCATGTTTGCTGGCTTCTGCGGTGACGGGCGGAGGCCTACAGTCGGTCTCCATGCAGTGACGTCTGCGCCAACCCAGGAGACTTCCCATGACTGTCCAGTACCAGACCAAGTTCGGCTCGATGAAGAGCTACGAGAAAGGTCGCGTCGAGCCGATCGACGACAACGTCAAGAACTACGTGTTCTCGAATTGCTTTGACATTGCGAACAAGTCCAGGCCCTACGAGAAGGTGGTGTTCGGTCAGAACCAGATCTACGTGCTCGAAGCCCTGCGGGCCGAAGGCAACTCCCCTTGGTTCACCTGCGCCCATGACGAGTTTGCGCTGAACATGGACACCGATGTAGAGGTCCACCTGATCAAGCTCGACCCGGCCCAGACCGTGCAGGACACGGAAAAGAACGGCGCCGTGCTGGTGCAGGGCGAACCCAAGGGCCAGAAGATGGGCTGGATGAAGCTCAAGCGCGGCCACCAGGCCATGTTGCCCAAGAACACCGCGTACCAGTTCCGCGCCGCCGAACCCAGCGTGATCGTGCTGCAAACCTGCAAAGGCGATCTGTCGGTGGAAAAGTGGTCAGAGATCTGCCAGACCGCCTGATGCTCTCTTGCCCCGCCAGCCCCATCTTCTGAAAGATCGACACCATGAACGCACCCGCAGAACTCGCCGCCGTCATCGCCTCGCAGCCCGATCCCGTCATGGGCTACAAGGAATTCAAACTGGGTTCCTTCGGCTTCCGCCGCGATGAATATTTCGCCCACATTTCCTGGACCACGCGTGACGGCCGTCCGCTGTCGCACACCATGGACATCGGCGCCTTCCTGAGTGCGCTGATGCGTGACGTGGCCTGGGGCTTTTTCTATGGCGGCGTCAACTTCGACGACGTGATCGGCACCGTTAACCACTACACCTCGGTGGACCTGCAGGCCGGTGCCTTCAACGGCACCATGAAGTCTGCTGGCGTGGACCTGCTGGAAAACTTCCCGACTGCACAAATCAAAGCCACCTTCGAGCAGATGCTGGACGACTGGACCAACGCCTGCTTCGACCCGTTCGCGGCGCCGCAGGAGACCGGCACGCCTTACGGTCGCAAGAACGGCAACAACATCGCGGCCATCACCCGCGCCCGTGAACTGGCGACCCGCTGCGTTGGCCTCAAGGGCGACCTGGCGCTGCGCAGCGACGAACGCGGGGCCCCGGTCAACCGCGCGTTCGCCGACGTGCCGCAAGACGAGCCCGAACTGCACCCGGAGCCCGGCTTCGAGAACGAGGTGCACGCCTTCAACCTGTTCGGCTTCCTGAGCCGCTCGCAGGTGACCTGGAACCCCTCGTTCACCAGCGTGGTCAAGCACAGCTACATGTGCCCGACGACCGAAGAGCACATCCTGCCCATCATGCATTCCAACGATCGCGTGGAGTGGTTCTTCCAGATGAGCGACTCGATCGACTGGGACTGCGCCGACAAGAACACCGGCAAGCCGCTGGCGCGCGTGATCATGAAGGCCGGCGACATAGCCGCCATGCCCGCCTACTGCCGCCACCAAGGCTACAGCCCCAAGCGCTCGATGCTGCTGGTGTGGGAGAACGGTTCGCCCAAGCTGGTCTACGAGATCCAGAACGGCGAAGCACCCGAAGTGCCCGTCAGCTTCTGATCCCGACGTCGATCCCGTAAACCCCGCTCCAGCGGGGATGGAGTTTTCATGAATCTCGCAGACATCGCGGCTGCGGCGGGCTTGCGCACGCCGGTTCGCCACCAGCTCTTCATCGACGGTCAGTTCGTCGACGCCGAATCCGGCGAGACCCTGGCCACGCTGAACCCGCACGACAATTCCGTCATTACCGAGGTGGCGATGGCCGGGCGCGCCGACGTGGACAAGGCCGTGGCCGCCGCCGAAAAAGCCCTGCCCGCCTGGAGCCGCATGGCCGCCATGGACCGCGGCCGCATCCTGCTCAAGCTGGCCGACCTGATCGAAGACAACGCCGAGGAGCTGGCGCGCCTGGAGTCTCTGGACACCGGCCACCCGATCCGCGATTCGCGCCTGCTGGACGTCCCGCGCACTGCCGTGACCTACCGCTACTTTGGCGGCATGGCTGACAAGTTCCAGGGCGAACAAATTCCAGTGGAGCAGGGTTTCCTGAACTACACGCTGCGCGAACCCGTGGGCGTGGTGGGGCAGGTGGTGCCCTGGAACTTCCCGCTCATGTTCACGAGTTGGAAGATGGCGCCCGCGCTGGCCGCCGGCAACTGCGTGGTGATGAAGCCGGCCGAGATCACGCCGCTGTCGTCGCTGAAGATCGCCGAACTGATGGCCCAGGCCGGTATGCCCGATGGCGTGGTCAACATCCTGCCCGGCCTGGGTTCGGTCGCGGGCCAGTACATCGCCGAACACGAGCGCATTGCCAAGGTCGCCTTCACCGGCAGCACCGCCACCGGCCGCCGCATCGTGCAGGCCAGCGCGGGCAACCTCAAGAAGGTGCAGCTGGAACTGGGCGGCAAGGGCGCCAACATCGTGTTCGAGGATGCCAACCTGACCGCCGCCGTCAACGGCGCGGCCTGGGCCATCTTCCACAACCAGGGACAGGCCTGCATCGCGGGCTCGCGCCTGGTGCTGCACGAGAAGATCGCCGACGCCTTCCTGGAAAAATTCATTCCGCTGGCCCAGAGCATCCGCCTGGGCAACCCGCTGGACCCGAACACCGAGATGGGCCCGCTGACCAGCCTGCAGCACCGCGACCGCGTGCTGAGCTACGTGGACATTGCACGCGGCCAGCGCGGCGAAGTGCTGGCCGGCGGCAAGGCGCCCGAAGGCGTGTTGGCTGCAGGTTGCTACGTCCAGCCCACCGTGGTGCGCGCTGGCTCGTGGAAAGACCGTGTGGCGCAGGAAGAGGTGTTCGGCCCCTTCGTGACCGTGATCACCTTCACGGACGATGCCGAGGCGCTGCAGATCGCCAATGGCACGGAATACGGCTTGGGCGGCGGCCTGTGGACCAACAACCTGCAGCGCGCCCACAAGTTCGCCCGCGAGATGAAAAACGGCATGGTCTGGATCAACTGCTACAAGCGCGTCAACCCGGGCTCGCCCTTCGGTGGCGTGGGCGTGTCGGGCTACGGCCGCGAGATGGGCTTCGACGCAATGCGCGAATACACGCAAGTCAAGAGCGTGTGGGTGAATGTGGACGCGCAGCTGGCGCCGCACTACCCGCGTTGAAGCCCAGGTGTCAACCGGCATGACCCCCTTCCTCTACACCGCCAACCCGTCCCGCGTGGTCTTCGGCGCGGGCAGCCTGTCGCAGCTTGGGCCGGAGATCGAAGCCCTGGGTGCACGCCGCGCCCTGGTGCTGTCCACCCCCGAGCAGCGTCCGCTGGCCGAGCGCGTCGCCGCCCTGCTGGGCGAGCGCAGCGCCGGCATCTTCGATCGCGCCGTCATGCACGTGCCCATCGAGACCGCGCGCGAGGCCCGCGACCTTGCTCGCACGCTCGGCGCCGACTGCGCTGTTGCCGTCGGTGGCGGCTCCACCACCGGTCTGGGCAAAGCCATCGCCCTCGACTCCAGCCTGCCCATCCTGGCCATTCCCACCACCTACGCCGGCTCGGAGATGACCCCCATCTACGGCATCACCGAAGCGGGCCTGAAGAAAACCGGCAAGGACGCCCGCGTGCTGCCGCGCAGCGTCATCTACGACCCCGAGCTCACCACCGGCCTGCCCGTCCCCCTGAGCATCACCAGCGGCATCAATGCCATCGCCCATGCGGCCGAGGGCCTGTACGCGGTGGACGCCAACCCCATCATGAGCCTGATGGCCGAGGAAGGCATTGCCGCCCTCGGGCGGGCGCTGCCGGCCATCCGGCGCCAGCCGGGCGACCTGGCCGCGCGCTCGGACGCGCTCTACGGCGCCTGGCTGTGCGGTACCGTGCTGGGCCATGTGGGCATGGCGCTGCACCACAAGCTGTGCCACACGCTGGGCGGCAGCTTCAACCTGCCGCATGCCGAAACCCACACCATCGTGCTGCCGCAGGCGCTGGCCTACAACGCCAAGGCAGCGCCCGAGGCCATGGGCCGGATCGCCCGGGCCCTGAACGCCGGTTCGGCGCCGCAGGCGGTGTATGACCTGGCCAAAAACAACGGGGCACCGGTCGCGCTCAAGGACATCGGCCTGCGGGAACAGGACCTGGACCGGGCCTGCGAGATCGCGCTGCAAAACCAGTACCCCAACCCGCGTGCGCTGGAGCGCCAGGCGCTGCGCCAACTGCTGCAGCACGCCTTCGAAGGCGCGCGGCCGGGCTGAAGCCCGGTGAAAGCACTGGCGCCGTCCCGCTCCCTTCATCCTCAAACATACCCCTGACCCAGAACCCGAGGAGACAAACCCATGAAACGACGCATCCACCTGGCCGCCATCTGCGTGGCCGCGTTGGCCCTGCCGCCGCTGCAGGCCACGGCCCAGGCCCCCGCTGCCTGGCCCCAGAAACCCATCAAGGTCACGGTGGCCTTCCCGCCGGGCACGCCCGGCGACATGCTCGTGCGCGGCATGGGAGGCCCGCTCGGCAATGCGCTCGGCCAGGCCGTCGTGGTGGAGAACAAGCCCGGCGCGGGCGGCAACGTGGGCACGCAGGCCGTGCTCAACACGCAGGCCGATGGCTACAACGTGCTCACCGGGCCGGACACCATTCTCACCGTCAATCCGCAGATCTACACCAAGCTGAGCTTCGCGCCCGAAAACGTCGTGCCCGTCACCACGCTCGGCAGCATCAACCTGATGCTGGCCTGTCATCCCTCGGTGGGCGTGAAGACGGTGGCCGAGCTCACGGCGCTCGCCAAGACCAAGCAGCTCAACTATGCCTCCGGTGGCGCCGGCGTGCCGGGACACCTGGCCATCGAGATGTACCTGGCGCAGGCCGGCATCCACATGACCCATGTGCCCTACCGCGGCCCTGCGCCCGCCACGGCCGACCTGCTGGCCGGCCAGGTGGGCTGCGCCTTCCTGGTGACCAACCAGATCGTGCCGCACGTCAAGTCGGGCAAGCTGGTCGGCCTGGCAGTGTCCACCCGCAAGCGCTCGCCGCTGGCGCCCGATGTGCCGACCATGCACGAGGCCGGCGTCACCGGCTTCGAGGCCAGCTTTGCCGAAATGCTCTACGTGCCCAAAGGCACGCCCCAGGCCGTGATCGACCGTCTGCAGACCGAAGTCGCCGCGGCCATGAAGCGGCCCGAGGTCCTCGACGTCTTCAGGAGCGTGGACGTCGAGCCCATGGGCCATTCGCCGGCCGTCGCGGCGCAGCGCATCCAGACCGAGTCCGCGCGCTGGGCGCCCGTCATCAAGCGCATTGGCCTGAAAGTGGACTGATCTTCCTGTCCCGCAACGATTACGACGCCCCGAGGAGCACACCATGACGATTTCCCGCCGCCATTTCACGCAGGGTCTTGCGGCCGTGGCCGCCGCCGGCGCCACGCCCCTGGTCTGGGCCGCAGACACTGTCAAGATCGGCTATGTCTCGCCGCAGACCGGCCCGCTGGCGCCGTTCGGCGAGGCCGACAAATGGGTCATCGAGCAGATGAAGGCCGCGTTCAAGGACGGCATCGTCATCGGTGGCAAGAAGCACGCCGTGCAGATCGTCCTCAAGGACAGCCAGTCCAACCCCAACCGTGCGGGCGAGGTCGCCAACGACCTGATCCTCAAGGACAAGGTGGCCCTGGTGCTGACCGCCGGCACGCCCGAGACCGCCAACCCGGTCGGCGATGCCTGCGAACTCAACGAGGTGCCGTGCATCTCCAGTGTCGTGCCCTGGCAGCCGTGGTTCTTTGGCCGCAAGGGCCATCCGGCCACCGGATTCAACTGGACCTACCACCTGTTCTGGGGCTTGGAGGACGTGATCGCCAACTTCACGAACGGCTGGAAGAGCGTGCCGACCAACAAGAAGGTGGGTGGCCTGTTCCCCAACGATGGCGATGGCAACGCCTGGGGCGACAAGGCGCTCGGCTTCCCGAAGCCGTTGTCGGAAATGGGATTCAGCCTCACCGATCCGGGCCGGTTCCAGAACGGCACGCAGGATTTCAGTGCCCAGATCGCCGCGTTCAAGAAGGCGGGTGTGGAGATCGTCACGGGCGTGGTGATCCCGCCCGACGCCAAGACCTTTCTCACGCAGGCCCGGCAGCAGGGCTTTAAGCCCAAGGTCGTCACGCTGGGCAAGGCCCTGCTGTTCCCCGGCGCGATCGAGGCGCTGGGCGACTTGGGCGAGGGCCTGACGACGGAAGTCTGGTGGAGCCCCTCGCACCCCTTCAGCTCCAGCCTGACCAAGCAGAGCGCCAAGGCGCTGGCCGAGGCCTACGAGGCGGGCACCAGGAAGCAGTGGACCCAGCCTATCGGCTTTGCCCATGCGCTGTTCGAGGTGGCGGCCGATGCGCTGGCGCGCAGCAAGTCGCTCAAGGCGGGCGACGTGCGCGACGCCGTGGCCGCGAGCCAGATCAAGACCGTTGTCGGCGACGTGAAGTGGGGCGGCCTGGGCCCGTTCAAGAACGTCAGCAAGACGCCGCTGGTGCTGGGCCAGTGGGGCAAGGGCAAGAAGTACAAGGCCGAGCTCACCATCGTCAACAACGAGGCCGCGAAGCAGATTCCGGCCGGCGGCACGCTCAAGGTGATGTAAGGGCCCGTCCATGCCGCTGCTCGCGCTTCATTCGGTCAGCAAGTCCTACGGGGCGCTCAAGGTCACCGACGACATCACGCTGTCGGTGGCGGAGGGCGAGACCCTAGGCATCCTCGGGCCGAACGGCGCGGGCAAGACCACGCTGTTCAATCTGATCTCGGGCGACGTGCGAGTGGACGCGGGCCGCGTGGAGTACGACGGCCGCGACGTGACCCGGCTGCGTCCCCACCAGCGCTGTCATGCGGGCATCGGCCGCAGCTACCAGGTGCCGCAGCCGTTCGGCAACATGACGGTGTTCGAGAACCTGGTCACGGCGGCCTGCTTCGGCGGGCAGCAGTCCGAGCGCGAGGCCTGGCGTACCGCCGCGCAGGTGCTGGAGCAGACCGGCCTGATGGCGCAAGCCAACCGGGCCGCGGGTGGCCTCACCCTGCTCAACCGCAAGCGGCTGGAACTGGCGCGCGCGCTGGCCACGCGGCCGCGTGTGCTGCTGCTCGACGAGATCGCGGGCGGCCTGACCGAGCACGAGGCCCACGAACTGGTGGACGAGCTGCGCCGCATCAAGGCCCAGGGCGTGACCATGATCTGGATCGAGCACGTGGTGCATGCGCTGCTGTCCATCGCCGACCGGCTTTTCGTCATCAACTTCGGCCAGAAACTGGCCGAGGGCCAGCCCCAGGCCGTGATGGCCGACCCCGAGGTGCGGCGCGTCTACATGGGGATAGAGGCTTGACATGAGTTCCTTGCTTTCGACCCATGGCCTCGAGGCCTTCTATGGCGACGCGCAGGCCTTGTTCGGTATCGACTTCGAGCTCGCGCAGGGCGAGCTGGTGGCCATCATCGGCGCCAACGGCGCCGGCAAGTCCACCTTCCTCAAGGCCCTGACCGGGCTGGTCAAGGCGCCGCGCGAAGCGGTGCGCCTGCGTGGCGAGGCGATCGGCGGGCTGCCGCCGGGGCAGATCGTGCGGCGCGGCCTGGCCCTGGTGCCCGAGGGCCGGCGCCTGTTTCCCAGCCTGAGCGTGGAGGAGAACCTGCTCATGGGCGCCACGGCCGGCCGCGGCGGCCCCTGGAGCCTGAAGCGGCTGTACCAGCTGTTTCCCATCCTCGACGAAAAGCGCCGCCAGCCCGGCACGGCGCTCTCGGGCGGCCAGCAGCAGATGGTGGCGCTGGGGCGCGCGCTGATGAGCAACCCCGAGGTGCTGCTGTGCGACGAGCTCTCGCTCGGTCTCGCGCCCATCGTGATCCGCGAGATCTACCGCGCCATGCCAGCCATCACGGCCGAGGGCATGACGGTGGTGATCGTGGAGCAGGACGTCTCCCTCGCCCGCCAGGTCTCGCAGCGCCTGTACTGCCTGCAGGAAGGCCGCGTGTCGCTGCACGGCGCCTCGGAGGCGTTCACCGCCGAGCAGATCTCGCAGGCCTATTTCGGAATCTGATCGCCATGTTCGAAATCTTGATCCAGGGCCTGCTGCTCGGCGGGCTCTACACCCTGTTCGCACTCGGGCAGTCGCTGATGTTCGGCGTCATGCGCCTGACCAACACCGCCCAGGGCGACTTCATCATCCTCGGGGCGTTCGCCGCCATCGCCGGACTGGCCGCGACCGGGTTCTCGCCCTGGCTGGTGGGCCTGCTGGTGCTGCCGCTGGCCTTTGCCGCCGGCTACGCTCTGCAACGCCATGTGCTCAACGGCACGCTGGGGCGCGACCCGCTGCCCTCGCTGGTCGTGACCTTTGGCCTGTCCATCGTGATCCAGAACCTGCTGCTCGAGCTGTTCTCGGCCGACCCGCGCTCGATCGAGATCGGCGCCCTGGCCACGCAGGGGCTGGCGCTGACGCCGCAGCTGTCGGTCGGTGTGTTGCCGCTGGCGATCCTGGTGCTCGCGCTGGCCGCCACGGCGGGCCTGCAGTGGCTGTTCACGGGCACCTCGCTCGGTCGCTCGTTCCGCGCCGTGTCGGACGACCGCGAGATCGCCGAGCTCATGGGGCTGAACGCCGCCCGCGTCTACGCGCTGGCCACGGCCATCGCCTTCGTGCTGATCGCGCTGGCCGGCATGCTGCAGGGCATGCGCACCACGGTCTCGCCGGCCGACGGGCCGATGCTGCTGCTGGTGGCCTTCGAGGCCGTGGTGATCGGGGGCCTGGGCTCGTTCTGGGGCACGCTCGCGGGCGCCATGATGCTGGGCCTGGCGCAGCAGATCGGCTTCCGGCTCGACCCGGGCTGGGGTATCTGGTTCGGGCATCTGGTGTTCCTGGCCGTGCTGGTGCTGCGGCCGCAGGGCATCTTTCCGCGCACGCGGGGTTGAAGGGGGGAGGGGTCATGGACACGACGGACGTCAAGGTCGAGCGCGGCAGCCGCGCCAGCCGCATCGCGCTGATGCTGGCCAGCCTGCTGGTGCTGGTCGCGGCCACGCTGCCACTGTGGGGCGAGCGCAGCTGGATGCGCGAATTCGTCGAGATCGCCTGCTACTTCATCTTCGCGATGATGTGGAACCTGCTGGCCGGCTACGGCGGCATGGTGTCCATCGGCCAGCAGGCTTTCTTCGGCCTGGGCGGCTACGTGATGCTGGCCCTGGGCAACTTCGCCGGGGTCAATCCCTTCGTGGCGATCCCGCTCGGGGCGCTCGCGGCCGGGCTGGCGGCCCTGCCGCTGTCGTGGGTGGCGTTCCGGCTGCAGGGCGGCTACTTTGCGATCGGCACCTGGGTGATCGCCGAGGTCTGCCGGCTCAGCCTGGCCAACATCCCCGCCGTGGGGGGCGGCTCGGGCACCACGCTCACGGCGCTGCGCGGCATCGACAAGGCGACGCGCGAGTCGGTCACCTATTGGATGGCCCTGGCCTGCGTGGTGGCGTCGATCGGTCTGGTGTACCTGTTCCTGCGCAGCAAGCGGGGCCTGGCCCTGCTGGCGATCCGCGACAACGAGGTGGCGGCCGAGTCGCAGGGCATTCCGGTGCGGCGCATGAAGCTGGCGGTCTACGCCGTGGCGGCCTTCGGTGCCGGCCTGGCCGGGGCGCTGTACTTCGTGGGCAACCTGCGCATCAGCCCCGATGCGGCCTTCAGCGTCAACTGGACGGCCTTCGCCATCTTCATGGTGGTGATCGGGGGCATCGGCCGCATCGAGGGGCCGCTGGTGGGCGCGCTGATCTTCTGGGCGCTCAACAAGTTTCTCAGCGATTACGGCACCTGGTACCTGCTGGGGCTGGGCCTGCTAGCCATTCTCGCGACGCTGCTGTTCAAGCAGGGCCTGTGGGGCTTTGCCCAGCAGCGCTGGGGCTGGTCGCTGTTCCCCACGCGCCGGCATCTGGCCGCGCTGCCTCGACAAGCACCCCAAACTATCGTTTCCCGACCAGGGCAGGAGACCGAACCGATGCCGAATTCACGGTGGGTGGACCGCCGCGGACCTGGAGCGGGCGCATGAGCCGGATCCTGCACCTGGTGATGTGGCAGCTCAGCGGGGCCACGTCCGCCGAGCGGCGGCTTCAGGCGGAGCCCGTGGTCCGCGCCTTCGAGGCGCTGAGCGGGAAGATCGACGGGCTGCAGTCCCTGGCGGTGGGCCCGAACGCCATCGAGGCCGATGGGGCCTGGGACCTGGCCGTGGCCATGACCTTCACCTCGCGCGCCGCGCTCGACGCGTACAAGCTGCACCCGGCCCATCAGGCGATCAAGAGCCTGATGGAGCCGCTTCGTTCGGCCCGTGCCCAGGCCGACCTGTTGATTGCCTGATGGAGAACCCTTCATGACCGCTTCCGCTTCGACCGTCCGCAACGTCCTGTTCATCATGGCCGATCAGCTGCGCTGGGATTACCTGGGCTGCGCGGGCCACCCCACGCTGAAGACGCCAAACATCGACGCGCTCGCGGCGCGCGGCGTGCGCTTCGCCAACGCCTTCGTGCAGGGCCCGGTGTGCGGCGCCTCGCGCATGTCTACCTACACCGGTCGCTACGTCACCAGCCATGGCTCGGCCTGGAACTTCGTGCCGCTGTCGGTGGCGCAGAAGACGCTGGGCGACCACCTGCGGCCGCACGGCGTGCGCTGCGCCGTGGCAGGCAAGACCCACGTCGAGGCCGACGAGGAGGGCGCGGCCCGCCTGGGCATGGACGTGACCCGGGACCCGGGCCGGCTGGTGATGGAAGGCGGCTTCGAACCCTACGAGCGCGACGACGGCATCCTGCCGCCGGGCTTCAAGGCCGAGGACAACCGCTATTGCGACTACCTGCGTGCCCAGGGCTACGGCGGCGACAACCCCTGGCACGACTATGCCAACTCCTCGCTCGGGGCCGATGGCGAGTTGCACTCGGGCTGGAAACTGCGCTGGGCGCGCGAGCCGGCCCGCGTGGAGGCGCGCCACAGCGAGACGCCCTACATGACGCGCCGCGCTATGGACTTCATCACCGAGCAGGGCGAGCAGCCCTGGGTGCTGCACCTGTCCTACATCAAGCCGCACTGGCCCTACGTGGCGCCCGCACCCTACCATGCGATGTACGGTCCCGAGCACGTGTCGCCGGTGCAGCGCGACGAAGGCGAGCGGGCCGATCCGCATCCGGTCTACCGCGGTTTCATGGACTACACGCCGAGTCGCACCTTCAGCCAGGACGGCGTGCGCGAAACCGTGATTCCGGCCTACATGGGACTGATCAGCCAGATCGACGACCAGATCGGCGAACTCATGCAGTTCCTCAAGGACAGCGGACGCGATCAGGACACGCTGATCGTTTTCACCAGCGACCATGGGGATTACCTGGGCGACCACTGGATGGGCGAGAAGGAACTGTTCCACGACGCCATCGTCAAGGTGCCGCTGCTGGTGGTCGATCCGCGCGCCAGCGCCGATGCCACGCGCGGCAGCGTGAGCGAGGCCATGGTCGAGGCCATCGATCTCGCGCCCACTTTCCTCGACGCCCTGGGCCTGCCGCAGCCGCAGGAATGGCTGGAGGGGCAGTCGCTGCAGCCGCTGCTGCAGGGCCAGGACGGTTGGACCAAGGATCAGGCGGTGTGCGAGAACAGCTTCGCCTTCCGCGACTGCGTGCGCCTGCCCATCGGTGCGCCCGTGGACCGCTGCAACATGACCATGGTGCGTACCAAGGAGTGGAAGTACGTGCATGTGGACGGACTGCGCCCCATGCTGTTCGACCTGGTCAACGATCCGCTCGAATACCGCGACCTCGGCGCCTCGCCCGAGCACGCGGCCGTGCGCGAGCAGATGCAGCGCCGCCTGCTCGACTGGTTGTTCTGCCGCCGCCGCACCATCGGCATCACGCCCGTGGGCATCGAGACCTGGAACACCCGAGAGCTCAAGGCGGGAATCGATATCGGGGTGTGGTGAGCTGACGCGGCCACCGGCGCTCGGCGCCCGCGCAGGTCTGATGCGCGTTCTTCGGCTACGTGCGAAGTCGCCGGGACGTTGGAAACAGCGTCCATCCCCATCGTTGCTTGGCATAGCCCCACAGGCCTTGCTTGAAGTGGATCGTCATGACGATGGCCAGCAGTCCCAGGCCCAGCAGGTACCAAGTGCCGTAGTCGCTGAAGAACTTGTTGAGTGCCCAGAACACCAGCGCCCCGACGAGCGGCCCCTCGATGCGGCCGATGCCGCCGATCACCACCATGAAAATGGCGAAGGCTGGGCATCCTGGTGCAGCCCAGCTACATTGTTTATGACGACATCGTGGCGGGCCGGCTGGTGCCGGTCCTGAACGATTGGGACTTGCCCAGGTTGCAGATCAACATCGCCTACCCCAGCCGCAAGCACCTGTCGGCCAAGGTGCGCTCGTTCATCGACTTCATGGTGGAGGAGTTCGCGGTGAACGACTACGAGCGCAAGTGGACGGCGTTCTGGGGTCGACTACCCTCGTGGTCTGGCCGCCAGCAACGTGGAAATGGTGTGTGCCGCCTCGCGCAACGCCGGCAGCATGGTTTGCTGCATGACCGCGGCACTGGTGCGATTGGCTTGCCCGGAAATGTTGAGCGCGGCCACGGTGTGCCCGCTTCGGTCGGTCACCGGCGCGGCCAAGGAGATCAAGCCTTCTTCCAGCTCCTGGTCGACCAGGCACCAGCCTTGTTCGCGCACTTGGCGTACGCGCTGCATCAGGTCTTGCACCTCCGTCACCGTGTGCCGGGTGTAGGCCTTCAATTCGGTCTGCCGCAGGTGCTGCTCCACCTCGGCATCGGGCAGGCCGGCCAGCAGCACCCGCCCCATGGACGTGCTATAGGCCGGTAAGCGCGAACCCACGCCCAGGTTGAGCGACATGATCTTGTGGGTGTGCACACGCAGCACGTAGACGATGTCGCTGCCGTCCAGCACGGCCGCTGAGCAGGACTCCTTGACTTGCTCGGCCAGGCGCTCCATCACCGGCTCGGCCAGGTTCCAGATCGGCAGCGACGAGAGGTAGGCGAAACCGAGATCCATGATGCGCGGCATGAGGCGAAAGTGCTTGCCGTCGCTGTGCACATAACCCAGCGTTTGCAGGGTCAGCAGGATGCGCCGCGCCCCGGCCCGTGTCAGGCCCGTGCGAGCGGCCACCTCGCTCAGGGTCTGTTCCGGGGCCTGGGCGCTGAAGGAACGGATCACCTCCAGCCCTCGCGCAAAAGACTGCACATAACTGTCGCCCGGCTGCGGGCTGGCCTGGGTACGTGTCGCTGGATTTGCCATGATGGTGAATGCGGTTTAGAATTCATTATACGAACATTTATTCTTATTACGAACAAATCGCCTAGTCCGGCGGTGTCATTCGCAGGAGCACAACAGTGATCAACAAAATCGCCGCCTCGATTGCCGAGGCATTGTCAGGCGTCCAAGACGGCGCCACCGTGCTGATCGGTGGCTTTGGCACCGCCGGCATCCCCAACGAACTCATCGACGGCCTGATCGCGCAGGGCGCGCGCGATCTCACGGTGGTCAACAACAACGCCGGCAACGGCGACCAGGGCCTGGCCGCGCTGCTCAAGACCGGCCGCGTGCGCAAGATCATCTGCAGCTTCCCGCGTCAGACCGACAGCTGGGTGTTCGACGAGCTCTACCGCAGCGGCAAGCTCGAGCTCGAATTGGTGCCGCAGGGCAACCTGGCCGAGCGCCTGCGTGCGGCCGGCGCCGGCATAGGCGCTTTCTTCTGCCCCACGGCCTATGGCACCGAGCTGGCCAAGGGCAAGGAGACGCGCGAGATCGACGGCCGGCAGTACGTGCTCGAGTACCCGATCCACGGCGATGTCGCGCTGGTCAAGGCCGAGAAGGGCGACCGCTGGGGCAACCTCAGCTACCGCATGTCGGCGCGCAACTTCGGCCCCGTGATGGCGACCGCCGCCAAGCAGACGCTCGCCACCGTGCACGAGATCGTGGAGCTCGGTGCGCTCGACCCCGAGAGCATCGTCACCCCGGGCATCTACGTGAGCAAGATCGTGCGCATCCCCCGCGTGGCCACCCAGGCCGGCGGTTTCAAGCAGGCGGCCTGAACATGAGCTACACCAAACGCAGCAAGCAGGCGCTGGCCCAGCGCGTCGCGCAGGACATCCACGACGGCGCCTACGTGAACCTGGGCATAGGCATGCCGACCGAGGTGGCGAACCACATCCCAGCCGGGCGCGAGGTCATCCTGCAAAGCGAGAACGGCATCCTGGGCATGGGCCCGGCGCCGGCCGCGGGCCAGGAAGACTACGACCTGATCAACGCGGGCAAGCAGCCGGTCACGCTGCTGCCCGGCGGCGCCTATTTCCACCACGCAGACAGCTTCGCCATGATGCGCGGCGGCCACCTCGACATCTGCGTGCTCGGCGCCTTCCAGGTCTCGGCCACCGGCGACCTGGCCAACTGGAGCACCGGCGAGCCCGGCGCCATCCCGGCCGTGGGCGGCGCGATGGATCTGGCGATCGGCGCCAAGCAGACCTGGGTCATGATGGACTTGCTGACCAAGAGCGGCGAGAGCAAGATCGTTGCGCAGTGCAGCTACCCGCTGACCGGCATCGCCTGCGTCAAACGCATCTACACCGACCTGGCAACGCTGGCGTGCACGCCCCAGGGCCTGAAGCTGGTCGACAAGGTCGAAGGCCTGGGCCATGCCGAGCTCGAGGCCCTGGTCGGCCTGCCCATCCAGGCCTGAGCCTGGCCCTGTTCCCCTCACCCTTTCACACACACGGAGACTCCCATGACCCAAGCCTTCATCTGCGACGCCATCCGCACTCCCTTCGGCCGCTACGGTGGCGCCCTGTCCAGCGTGCGCACCGATGACCTGGGCGCGATCCCGCTCAAGGCGCTGATGACGCGCAACCCCAATGTCGACTGGCAGGCCGTTGCCGACGTGATCTACGGCTGCGCCAACCAGGCCGGTGAGGACAACCGCAACGTGGCCCACATGGTCAGCCTGCTCGCAGGCTTGCCTACGGCAGTCCCAGGAGCGACGATCAACCGCCTGTGCGGCTCGGGCCTGGACGCCGTGGGCACGGCCGCGCGCGCCATCAAGGCCGGAGAAGCGGGTCTGATGATCGCTGGCGGCGTGGAGAGCATGAGCCGCGCCCCCTTCGTCATGCCCAAGGCCGAGTCCGCCTTCAGCCGCGCCAACGCGGTCTACGACACCACCATAGGCTGGCGCTTCGTCAACAAGCTGATGAAGGAAAAATACGGCGTCGACTCCATGCCCGAGACCGCCGAGAACGTGGCGGTCGACTACAAGATCGAACGCGAGGCCCAGGACCGCATGGCCCTGGCCAGCCAGATGAAGGCCGTGGCCGCGCAGAAGGCCGGCCACCTGGCGCGTGAAATCGTGGGCGTCACCATCCCGCAGAAGAAGGGCGATGCCATCGTGGTGGACAAGGACGAGCATCCGCGCGAGACCAGCCTGGAGGCCCTGGCCAAGCTCAAGGGCGTGGTGCGCCCCGATGGCTCGGTGACCGCGGGCAACGCCAGCGGCGTCAACGACGGCGCCTGCGCCCTGCTGCTGGCCGACGAGGCCAGCGCGGCGAAGAACGGCCTGAGCCCCAAGGCGCGCGTGGTCGGCATGGCCACGGCCGGCGTGGCGCCGCGTGTCATGGGCATAGGCCCGGCGCCGGCCACCGAGAAGGTGCTGGCGCTGACCGGCCTCAAGCTCGAGCAGCTCGACGTGATCGAGCTCAACGAGGCCTTCGCCGCCCAGGGCCTGGCCGTGCTGCGCCAGCTCGGCCTCAAGGACGACGACGAGCGCGTCAACGCCTGGGGCGGCGCGATCGCCCTGGGCCATCCGCTCGGCGCCTCGGGCGCGCGATTGGCCACCACGGCGATCAACCGCCTGCACGCCACCGGCGGCCGCTACGCGCTGTGCACCATGTGCATAGGCGTGGGCCAGGGCATCGCGCTGATCCTGGAGCGGGTCTGAGCCAGATGAGCCTGTCCGCCGCTGAAGAAGTCACCGTGGTCACCGGCGCCAGCGCCGGCATAGGCCGCGCCATCGCCGAGGCCTTGCTGGCCCAAGGCCGGGCGGTGGTCAATCTGGACCATGTGGCGCCCGACTGGTCCCATCCGCAGCTCCAGTCGTACCAGGCCGACCTGACGCAGGAGGGGCCCACGCGCGAGCGCGCGGCCGAGATCGCGGCCAAGCACCGCGTCACGGCCCTGGTCAACAACGCCGGCGCGACCCGGCCCGGCACCATAGACACCGCGACCAGCGCGCAGCTCGACGACGTGGTCGGCCTGCACCTGCGCGCCGTGATGCTGCTGACCCAGGCCTTCCTGCCCAGCCTGCGCGCCTGTGGCCATGGCCGCATCGTCAACATGGCCTCGCGCGCCGCGCTCGGCAAGGTGGACCGCGTGGTCTATTCGGCCACCAAGGCCGGCCTGATCGGCATGACGCGCACCCTGGCCATGGAGCTGGGGCAGGGCGGCATCACCGTGAACGCCATAGCCCCAGGCCCGATCGCGACCGAGCTGTTCAGGCGCAGCAACCCCGAAGGTGCGCCGCAGACGCAGCGCATCCTCGACAGCATCGTGGTCGGCCGCATGGGCACGCCCGAGGACGTGGCGCGCGCAGCCCTGTTCTTTCTCTCGCCCGACAACGGTTTCGTCACCGGCCAGGTGCTCTACGTTTGCGGCGGCACCACGCTGGGCGTCGCGCCGGTCTGAGTTCCATCACCGATTCATCTTCTTACTTGAACGAAACACCATGTCCCATTTCTCCCGCGCTTCCCGTCGCTGCGTTCTGAGCGCCATCGTCCTGGCCGCCGCTACCACGCTGCCCCTGGCGGCCGCTGCCCAGAACTACCCGACCAAGCCCATTACCATCGTCGTGCCGTTCGCCGCCGGTGGCACCACCGACATCCTGGCCCGCCTGGTGGGGCAGCACCTCTCGACCGAACTGGGCCAGCCCGTGGTGGTGGAAAATAAGGCCGGCGCAGGCGGCAACATCGGCGCTGCCTACGCCGCCAAGGCACCGACGGACGGCCACACCCTGTTCATGGGCACCGTGGGCACGCACGCCATCAATGCCTCGCTGTACAAGAAGCTGCCCTACGACCCGGTCAAGGACTTCGCCCCGCTCTCGCGCGTTGCCATGGTGCCCAACCTGCTCGTGGCGCACCCCTCGCAGCCGTTCAAGACGGTGCAGGAAATGATCGCCTATGCCAAGGCGAATCCGGGCAAGATCAACTTCGGCTCGCCCGGCAACGGCAGCTCGCCGCACCTCTCGGGCGAACTGTTCAAGTCCCTGGCCAAGGTGGACATGGTGCATGTGCCCTACAAGGGCAGCGCTCCAGCAGTGAGCGACCTGCTGGGCAACCAGATCGCCATCATGTTCGACAACCTGCCCTCGGTGATTCCGCATGTGCGTGCGGGCAAGCTGCGTGCCATCGCCATCTCCACCGCCAAGCGCTCAGCCGATCTGCCTGACGTGCCGACCATCGCCGAAGCCGGCGTGCCTGGCTATGAGGCCACCTCGTGGTTCGGCATGTTCGCCCCGGCGGCCACCCCTGCGCCGGTGCTGGCCAAGATCAGTACGGCCCTGGGCAAGGTGCTGGCCAAAGCCGAGGTGAAGAAGAAGATCGACGACCAAGGCGGCGAGCCGGCCAACGAGACGCCTGCGCAGTTCGCCGACTTCATCCAGAAGGAAAGCCTGAAGTGGGGCAAGGTCGTTAAGGAGTCGGGCGCCAGCCTGGACTGATGCAGGGCCGATCAGGCGCTCAACCGTGCAGCGCCTGGTCGAGCTCTTCGAGGCTGGCAATGAAGCGCACGCCGGCCGCCAAGTCGGCCGGCACGTTTTCGGGCGGGCACAGTGCGTGCACCTGCATGCCCGCCGCCAGGCCCGCCGCGATGCCAGGCAGACTGTCCTCCACCACCGCGCAATGCGCAGGCGCCACGCCCAGCGCCTGGGCCGCGTGCAGGAACAGGCCCGGGTCGGGCTTGAAGCTGCCGACCTCGTAGGCGCTGTAGAGCCGGCCCTCGAACCAGGGCAGCAGCCCGGTCAGGCCCAGCGTGAGCTCGGCCTTCTCGCGCGGCCCGTTGGTCGCGATGCAAAACGGGCGCTCAAGCCGCGCGACCAGGGCCAGGGCGCCCGGCATGGCGCTCAGGTCCGCGCGAAAGCGCTGGGCCTGGGTCTGCCGGACATGGGCCGTGAAGCGCGGCGCGAAATCGCCTTCGAACTCGGCTGGCACGCGGGTCATGCGCGTGGCTATGTAGTCGATGCACTCGGCCATGCGCCGGCCGCGGAATTCGGCATGGGCCTGTTCGCGCGTGATCGGCACGCCGAGCTTGAGCGCCTCTTCGTACAGCACGTCCATGCCCGGCTCCTCGCTGTCGACCAGCGTGCCGTCGAGGTCGAAAATCAGCGCGTCGGGAATTTGATTCACCAAGGGGTTCTCCTGGGCTCGATTGTGCCCGAGCGGGCCGGGTAACATCGGACCCTTCCCGCCAGAACCTGCCCCGGTCCGCGCTTTGGCCGGCGCCGACCCGAAAGATGCGCTCCCGTGAGCCTGCCGCTGATCACCGATCCCTTCTTCTACGCCGTGGCCATTCCCGCCGTGCTGCTGCTGGGCATCAGCAAGAGCGGCTTCGGCGCGGGCTTCGGCTCGCTGGCCGTGCCCATGATGGCGCTCAGCGTCACCGTGCCGCAGGCTGCCGCCATCCTGATGCCGGTGCTGCTGCTGATGGACCTGCTGGGCCTGGCGGCCTTCCGCAGCGACTTCGACAGGAAGCTGCTGCGTTTCATGCTGCCTTTCGGCCTGCTGGGCATCGTGGTCGGCACGGTGACCTTCAAATTGCTCGACGCCAAACTGGTGGCCGGCATCGTCGGGGGCTTCACCCTGCTGTTCCTGGCCCAGCGCCTGGTCTTTCCGCCGCGGTCCGACAGCGCGCCGCCGCCGCGCTGGTTGGGTGCGCTGCTGACCACTACCTCGGGCTTCACCAGCTTCGTCGCCCACGCCGGAGGGCCGCCGGTCAGTGCCTATGTGATCCCGCTCAAGCTCAGCCCCGTGGTCTTCACCGGCACCATGGCCTTCCTGTTCTTCTTCATCAACCTGGCCAAGTGGATTCCCTATGCCTGGCTGGGACTGCTGGACATGCGCAACTTCGCGACCTCGCTGGTGCTGCTGCCGCTGGCGCCGGCCGGCGTCTGGATCGGCGTGCGCATCGCGCGGCGCATCCAGCCGCAGCTGTTCTACCGCTTCGTCTACGGCGGCATGTTCCTCACGGGCGTGAAGCTGCTGTGGGACGCGTTTCGCTAGCGGGGGACGAGGCGGCTGCGCGCTGCCGCTCGCGCTCGGCGCGCTCCTGCGCCATCTGCTCGGCCAACTGCTGGCGGCCCTGTTTGACCAGGGCGATCAGCTTGGCCTGGTCCTTGTGGTGCGGGTACATCTGCTCCAGCAGGGCCAGGTTGTGGCTGCGGAAGCGCTCAGTGGTCTGGCGCGCCGCTTCGGTGTTGTGGCCCAGCAGTTCCATGACCGAGCGGGCGCTCGCCAGGCTGCTCTCGAACAGCTCGCGCTGACCGTGGGCGATGCCGCGGTCGCGCAGCGCATACCAGTGCGTCACGTCGCGCGCGCGGGCCACGATCTGCAGCTGCGGGAAATGCGCGCGCGCCAGGTCGATGATGGCCAGCGAAGCCTCGACGCCGTCCACCGCGACCACCAGCACCCGGGCCTGGGCCGCGCCCGCGGTGCGCAGCAGGTCCAGCCGCGTGGCATCGCCGTAGAACACCTTGTAGCCGTACTGGCGCGTGGTCTCCACCATGTCCGCGTCGTGGTCGAGCACGGTGGATGCGATGCCCTGGCTCAGCAGGGTGCGGCCGACGATCTGGCCGTAGCGGCCGAAGCCCGCGATGATGACGGGCGCGTCCTGCGGCTCGGAGATCTCGGCCAGCGTGGTGGCCCGGCCGCGCGCATGGCGCGGCATCAGCCAGCGGTCCGAGGCTGCCAGCAGCAGGGGCCCCAGCAGCATGGACAGGGCCACCGCGCCGATCAGCAGCGAGGCCGTCTCGGGCGAGAACACCCGGGCGCCGGCCGCGGCCTGGAACACCACGAAGGCGAATTCGCCGCCTTGCGCCAGCAGCAGCGTGAACAGTGGCCGCTCGGGCACGGGCAGGCCCAGGCCGCGCGCCAGGCCCCCGATCACGGCCAGCTTGATCAGCATGAAGCCCAGCAGCACGGCCAGCATGCGCCCGGGCGAGGCCAGCAGCACGCCGAAGTCGATGCTCATGCCGACCGCCATGAAGAACAGGCCGAGCAGCAGGCCCTTGAAGGGCTCGAGGTCGGTCTCCAGCTCGCGCCGGTACTCGCTCTCGGCCAGCAGCACGCCGGCCAGGAAGGCGCCCAGCGCCATCGACAGGCCCACCGCCTGCATCAGCGCGGCGATGCCGACCACCAGCAGCAGGGCCGCGGCGGTGAAGATTTCGGGCGTGTTGCTCTTGGCAATCCAGCGCAGCACGGGGCGCAGCAGCAGGCGGCCGCCGAGGATGACCACCGCGATCGCGGTGACGACGCGTGCGGCCTCCAGCGCGAGGCCCGCATCGTCGCCGGCGTCCCTGATGCCGCCGAGCAGCGGCACCAGGGCCAGGATGGGGATGGCAGCCACGTCCTGGAACAGCAGGATGGAAAAGCCCGCCTGGCCGCCGCCGGTGCGCTGCAGGTTGCGCGCCTGCAGCGTCTGCAGCGCCATCGCGGTGGACGACAGGGCCAGGCCCAGCGCGGCGACCAGGGCGGTCTTCCAGCCTATGCCGAAGGCCATGGCGGCGGCCGCCAGGGCGGCGGCGCAGGCCAGCAACTGCGCGCTGCCCCAGCCGAAGATGGGCCGGCGCAGGCTCCAGAGCCGGCGCGGCTCGAGCTCGAGCCCGATCAGGAACAGCATCAGCACCACGCCGAACTCGGCGAAGTGCAGGATGTCGTCCACATTGCTGACCAGGCGCAGGCCCCAGGGGCCTATGGCCATGCCGGCGGCCAGGTAGCCGATGATGGGCCCCAGGCCGATCGCCTTGAACAGCGGGACGGCCAGCACGGCGGCGGCGAGGTAGACCAGGCTGTAATTGAGCCAGATGGGGGCTTGTTCCATGCCGCTAACATAGCGGAAAACCCGTGCCGCCTGTCACGGCCTGGACAGGCGCGGACGACCCGCGCCGCTACAGTGGCCGGCATGAGAGTCTTTCAAAGCTTCGACGCGCTGGCCGCCTGCGTGGGCCAGGAGGTCGCCGTCAGCGACTGGGTGGAGGTGACGCAGCAGCAGGTCAACCAGTTCGCCGAGGCCACCGGCGACCACCAGTGGATCCATGTGGATCCCGAGCGCGCCCGGGCCGGCCCGTTCGGCGCGCCGATTGCCCATGGCTTTCTCACGCTCTCGCTGTTGTCCCGCTTCATGGAAAGCTCGATCCGGATGGCCGAGGCGCGCATGGGTCTGAACTATGGCCTCAACCGGGTGCGCTTCACCGCGCCCGTGCCGGTGGGCAGCCGCCTGCGCGCGCGCATCCGGCTCATGGCCGCGGCCCCGATCGACCCAGGGGGCTGCCAGGCCACCTGGGACATGGAAATCGAACGCGAGGGTTCGGATAAATCCGTTTGCTTTGCCGAGTTTCTCACCCGGCATTACGCATAAAAAAAGCGCCAATAACCCGGCCCTCCTGGCCGGCTTATTGGCGCCTCCTTCAGGGAAGTGTTCCTGATTACGGACGGGGCTTGACGTCGCCCGCCGGGCCAGGCATCTTGGCGGCCTTCTTGGCCTCTTCCTTGACCTCGGCGCGCGGGCGGTCGCCTGCGCTCTTGGCCGGTGCCGTGGCGGGCATCACCTCGCCACCGGGCTTGGCCGCATGTTCCTTGGCTGCCACCTTGGCTTCGGCCTTCACGTCGGCACGCGGCTTGCTGCTGGTGCTGCGCTTGGGCTTGCTGGTATCGACGTCACCGACGTCTTTCTTTTCCTTGTTGGCCTGGGCGGCTTCGGCTTTCACCTCGGCGCGGCTCTTGGTCGCCGCGTCCTGGGCAAGGCTGAGGGTCGATGCCAAACCAGCGGCCACAACCAAAAGTGAAGCGATCAATTTCGATTTCATAGCGGATCCCTTTCTGAAGTCGATTCACACGCCTGGACAACTTCCAGACGAGCCCATTCTAGCCATCCCGTTTTACTTATGGACACGCTTTTCTTGTGCTTCATCAAGTAAATCAAATCTAGATCCGAAACGCTGAAAGAAAAACGGCAGCCTCTGCAATGAAATATTTCGGAAAAAGCAACAATAATCCAGCTTGACGGAGGGATGGCCATGGACCGTTTGCAGTCAATGCGCGTGTTCCAGCGCGTAATCGACGAAGGGGGCTTTGCCGCGGCCGCGCGCGCGATGGACATGTCGCCCGCCGGCGTGACCCGCCTGGTCGGCGACCTGGAGCAGCATCTGGGCGTGCGGCTGATCCAGCGCTCCACGCGCCGCCTGGCCCTGACCGAGGCGGGTGAGGCCTATCTGCAACGGGTGCGCAGCATCCTGCACGAGGTCGAGGACGCCGAAGCCGCGGCCACCGCCAGCACGCGCGAGCTGCAGGGCACGCTGCGCATCCTCGCCACCCAGGTGCTGGCGACCTATTTCCTGGCTCCCAGCGTGGCTTGCTGGCGCGAACGCTATCCCAAGGTCGGGCTCGAACTGGCCGTGGACCCCTTTCCCCTGACGCGGGTGGACGAGTTCGACGTGATCTTCATGGCCGTGGAAAACGGCTTCGACGCCAGCGTGGTCGCGCGGCCGCTGGTCAGTACCGAGTCCATCGTCTGTGCCTCGCCGGCCTACGTGCAGCGCGCGGGCATGCCGCTCGAGCCGGACGACCTGCAGCGCCACGATTACCTGAAGTTTCCCTGGCGCGAAGGCTCGGGCCAGGGGTTGCGCCATTTGCGCCTCAAGCCCCTGGAGGAGGGCGGCGCGGCGGTGGAGGTGGACATGCCGGTGGTGCTGCAGTCGGCGAGTTTCGACGTGATCTTCCGCGCCGCGCTCGACGGTGCCGGCGTGGCCATGCTGCCGCGCCAGCTGGTCGCGCCCCAGCTGTCCAGCGGCGCCCTGGTGCACCTGCTGCCCGAATGGATCCTGGGCCGCTACACGACCTACGCCGTGCTGCCCACGCGCAAGCTGATTCCTGCGCGCACGCGCGCCTTTCTGGACTTCCTCACGGAGACGGTGGCAGGGCAAAGCCATTCTGGCGCCAGGCCTCGAACACCGTGACGGCCACCGCGTTGGACAGGTTCAGGCTGCGCTGACCGGGCCGCATGGGCAGCTTCAGGCGCTGCGCCGGCGCGAAGGCTTCCAGCAATTCGGCAGGCAGGCCGCGCGTCTCGGCGCCGAACACCAGCCAGTCGCCGGGTTCGAACGCCACCTCGTGCACCCCGCGCGTGCCGCGGGTGGTCAGCGCGAACATGCGGGCGGCATCGGGCCGTTCGGCGGCCAGGAAGGCCGGCCAGTCGGCATGGCGGCGCAGCTCGGCGTACTCGTGGTAGTCCAGCCCCGCGCGGCGCATGTGCTTGTCGTCCATGGAGAAGCCCAGCGGCTCGACCAGGTGCAGGGTGCAGCCGGTGTTGGCGGCCAGGCGGATCACGTTGCCGGTGTTGGGCGGGATTTCGGGTTCGACCAGGACGATGTGGAACATGCCCGGATTGTCGCCGCCCCGGGCGAGGGTTCTCTCTTCTTATTCGGTTCGCGCCACCACCATGGCCGTGATGTGGGCCACGCCGGCCTGGCGCAGGGCCAAGGCCGCGGCGTGCAGCGAGGCGCCGCTGGTCATCACGTCGTCGACCAGCACCACGCGGCGGCCGGCGAGCTCGGCGGCGCGCAGCGGCTCGACCGCGAAGGCGCCGCGCAGGTTGCGCAGGCGCTCGCGGCGCGGCAGCGCGTGCTGGGCCGGCGTGTCGCGCGTGCGCAGCAGCAGGCCGGCATCGGTCTTGCGCGGGGCCAGCTGGCGGGCCAGCAGCAGCGCCTGGTTGAAGCCGCGCTCGGCCAGGCGCTGGCGCGACAGCGGCATGGGCAGCAGCAGATCGGCCTGTTCGAGTGCCGGCTCGACCCAGGGCTGGCTGCGCAGCAGGGCGGCCAGCGGGCGGGCCCAGCCGCTGTGCTGGTGGAACTTGAAGCGGGCAATCCCCTGCGACCAGGGCCAGGCGTAGGGCACGGCGGCCAGGCAGGCGTCCAGTGGCGGTGGCTCGCGCAGGCAGGCGCCGCAGCGCGTGAGGCCGGCGGGCAGGGGCAGGGCGCAGCCGCTGCAGCGCGGCAAGGGCTGGGCGAAACGCGTCACGCAGGCCTCGCAGACCGGGCGTGCCGGCCAGGCGCGGCACACGGCGCACTGGCTGGGCAGCCGGTCGGCCAGGGGCTCGCCGGCGACCCGGGCGAGGCGCGCCGAGGCCCGGTTCAGCAGGCGGAGGAACATGGAGTCAATATACTGCGCGCCTGATCCCGCCTGCCTATGCCCGCCGACTGTCCCCCCACCATCGATCCCGTTGCCGCCGCCCGCTGGGCTGCAGGGCCGTCCGGCGCCGCCTCGCCCTGGCTGCACGAGGAAGTGGCGCGTCGCATGGCCGAGCGCCTGTCGTGGATACGCCTCAAGCCGCAGCGCTGGGCCCATTGGGAGGCGGTGCGCGGCGGCCTGCAGGCGCAGGCCGAGCTCGCGCGCCGCTATCCGCAGGCCGAGTGCTTCGTGGTCGAGGGCAGCGCGGGGCGCGCCCGGCAGGCGGCCGCGGCGCTGGCCAGGCCCTGGTGGCATCCGGCGCGCTGGCAGGGCGCGGCGCTGCATGTGCAGGCGCCGCCCGAGGGCGGCGTGCAGATGGTCTGGGCCAATATGCTGCTGCACCAGGTGGCCGAGCCGCAGGCGCTGATGGCGGCCTGGCACCGCGCCCTGGCCGTGGACGGCTTCCTGATGTTCTCCTGTCTCGGCCCGGACACGCTGCGCGAGTTGCGCCCGCTCTACCAGTCCCTGGGCTGGCCCGAGCCGGCCCACGAGTTCACCGACATGCACGACTGGGGCGACATGCTGGTGCAGGCCGGCTTCGCCGAGCCGGTGATGGACCAGGAGCGCATCACCCTGAGCTTCGAGACGCCCGAGCGCCTGCTGCAGGAGCTGCGCGAGCTGGGCCGCAACCTGCACATCGGCCGCTTCGCCGGGCTGCGCGGGCGGCGCTGGCGCGAGCAGCTGCTTGCGGCCATGGCGCGGGGCCTGGCCCGCGCCGAGGACGGCGGCCGCCTGAGCCTGAGCTTCGAGGTCATCTACGGCCATGCGCTCAAGCCCGCGCCGCGGCTGAAGCTGCAGGCGCAAAGCGCGATCACGCTGGACGACATGCGCTCCGCGTTGCGCCAGCACAAAAAGAATCCGCCGGCCGTTTGAGAATTGTCAAAGCCCTGTTTCGACTCGGTTAAAATCTGCCGCGGCAAAGGGGGGCCTCCGGGTTTCTCCGTGCGCAGCCGCTGTCCAGAGTTTGGCCCGTGTCAAATCCGGTATTCCATTTCGCCAGAGTCTCCGGTCAAGGGATTGACTGGGTGCTCAAGCGCAATTGCTCCGTCACACCCGCGCAGCTGGGCAGGTGGTACGGCTCCCTGTGCCTGGTGTCGCTGGGCATAGGCTTGTGGTTCTGGTGGCAGGGAGCGAAGCTGGTGATCGGCTTCGCCGGCCTGGAGCTGCTGGCGGTCGGGCTGGCCTTCCTGGTCTATGCGCGGCATGCCACGGACGGCGAGACGATTTCGCTGCGTGGCGCGCGGCTCGTGGTCGAGCTGGAGACGGCAGGGCGGCGTGAGCGGGCCGAGTTCAACCGCGACTGGGTGCGTGTCGAGCCCAGGACCGGCGACCGTTCGCTGATCGAGCTGTCCGGCCAGGGGCGGACGGTGGAGGTGGGGCGCTATGTGCGCCCCGAATTGCGCCCGGTGCTGGCGCGCGAGATTCGATGGGCATTGCGCCAGGCGTGATGCTCCGGTGTGGCGGGTCCGTCCCAGGCGGCTGCCGTGGCGGGTGGTTGGTTCAATAGAGACTTGGAAGTTAGTGAGAACTATGAAAAGCATTCCCAACAAATTGGCGTCGCTGCTGGGTCGTGCCGGCATCTGGACGGCGGCCTGGGTGACGACGGCCGCGCACGCCGTCAACGACCTGCCTGGCGGGCCGGCCGTCAACCAGCTCAACCTGCACCCACCGGTCACCAAGATTGCCGAAGAGCAGCAGTGGCTGCACTGGATGATGCTGATCCTGTGCACGGTGATCTTCATCGCCGTGTTCGCGGTGATGTTCTATTCGATCTGGAAGCACCGCAAGTCCCTGGGCCACAAGCCCGCCAGCTTCCATGAGTCGGTCACCGTCGAGATCATCTGGACCATCGTGCCCTTCATCATCGTGATCCTGATGGCACTGCCCGCGACCAAGGTGCTGGTGGCGCAGAAGGACACCACCAATGCCGACGTGACCATCAAGGCCACGGGCTACCAGTGGAAGTGGGGCTACGACTACCTCAAGGGCGAGGGCGAGGGCATAGGCTTCGTCTCCACGCTCGACGCCAGCCAGCGCGCCCTGTCCGACGCCGGCAAGCCCGAGGGCGACAACTACCTGCTCAAGGTCGACAACCCCCTGGTCGTGCCGGTGGGCAAGAAGGTGCGCATCATCACCACCGCCAACGACGTGATCCACGCCTTCATGGTGCCGGCCTTCGGCATCAAGCAGGACGCCATCCCCGGCTTCGTGCGCGACACCTGGTTCCGCGCCGACAAGACCGGCGACTTCTACGGCCAGTGCGCCGAGCTGTGCGGCAAGGAGCACGCCTACATGCCCATCCACGTGAAGGTGCTGTCGGCCCAGGACTACACCGCCTGGGTGGAAGGCGAGAAGAAGAAGCTCGCCGCCAAGGCCGACGACCCGAACAAGGTCTGGACCCAGGCCGACCTGGTCGCGCGTGGCGAGAAGGTCTACGCCGCCAATTGCGCCGCCTGCCACCAGGCCAACGGCAAGGGTGCCGGCCCGATCAAGGCCCTGGACGGCTCGCCCGTGGTGCTCGACGCCGACAAGGCCAAGCAGATCGCGATCCTGCTCAACGGCGCCGCGGGCGGCGCCATGCCGGCCTGGAAGCAGCTGTCGGACACCGAGATCGCCGCCGTCGTCACCTTCACGAAGAACAACTGGTCGAACAAGACCGGGCAGATCGTGCAGCCCGCCGAAATCAAGGCCGCGCGCAAGTAAGAGCGCAGCGATCTGGACAGTATCGAAAAGGAAACCAAGATGAGTGCCGTTCTCGACCCGCACGATCACGCCCACGACGACCACCACGCGCACGCGCCCTCGGGCTGGCGGCGCTGGGTGTTCGCGACCAACCACAAGGACATCGGTACCCTGTACCTGCTGTTCAGCTTCACCATGCTGATGGTGGGGGGCATCCTGGCCCTGCTGATCCGCGCCGAGCTGTTCCAGCCCGGCCTGCAGCTGGTCAACCCGGAACTGTTCAACCAGTTCACCACCATGCACGGCCTGATCATGGTGTTCGGCGCCATCATGCCGGCCTTCGTCGGCTTCGCGAACTGGATGATCCCGCTGCAGATCGGCGCATCGGACATGGCTTTCGCGCGCATGAACAACTTCAGCTTCTGGCTGATGATCCCGGCCGCCATCATGCTGGTGGCCTCGTTCTTCATGCCCGGCGGCGCACCCGCCGCGGGCTGGACGCTGTACGCGCCGCTGACCCTGCAGATGGGTCCCTCGATGGACGCCGGCATCTTCGCCATGCACATCCTGGGCGCCTCGTCCATCATGGGCTCGATCAACATCATCGTGACCGTCCTCAACATGCGCGCCCCCGGCATGACGCTGATGAAGATGCCGATGTTCGCCTGGACCTGGCTGATCACCGCCTACCTGCTGATCGCCGTCATGCCCGTGCTGGCCGGCGCCATCACCATGACGCTGACCGACCGCCATTTCGGCACCAGCTTCTTCAACCCGGCCGGCGGCGGCGACCCCGTGATGTACCAGCACATCTTCTGGTTCTTCGGCCACCCCGAGGTCTACATCATGATCCTGCCGGCCTTCGGCATCGTGAGCCAGATCGTGCCCGCCTTCGCGCGCAAGAAGCTGTTCGGCTACGCCTCCATGGTCTACGCCACCTCGTCGATCGCCATCCTGTCGTTCATCGTCTGGGCGCACCACATGTTCACCACCGGCATGCCGGTGACGGGCCAGCTGTTCTTCATGTACGCCACCATGCTGATCGCCGTGCCGACGGCCGTGAAGATCTTCAACTGGATCGCCACCATGTGGAAGGGCTCGATGACCTTCGAGACGCCCATGCTGTTCGCCGTGGGCTTCATCTTCGTGTTCACCATGGGCGGCTTCACCGGCCTGATCCTGGCCTTGGCGCCGATCGACATCCAGCTGCAGGACACCTACTACGTGGTGGCCCACTTCCACTACGTGCTGGTGGCCGGCTCGCTCTACGCGCTGTTCGCCGGCTACTACTACTGGGTGCCGAAGTGGACCGGCGTGATGTACAACGAGACGCGCGGCAAGATCCACTTCTGGTGGTCGCTGATCAGCTTCAACATCACCTTCTTCCCGATGCACTTCCTGGGCCTGGCCGGCATGCCGCGCCGCTACGCCGACTACCCCATGCAGTTCACCGACTTCAACGCCATTGCTTCCGTGGGCGCCTTCGCCTTCGGCCTGGCCCAGGTCTACTTCTTCCTGTTCGTCGTGCTGCCCACGATGAAGGGCCAGGGCCAGAAGGCCGCGCAGAAGCCCTGGGAGGCCGCCGAGGGCCTGGAATGGGAAGTGCCGTCGCCGGCGCCCTTCCACACCTTCGAGACCCCCCCGAAGCTGGACGCGACCGCCACCAAGGTGATCGGCTGAGGAGCGCCAGATGACGCCGCAGCAAAAGAAGGGCAACCTGCGCCTGGGCCTGATCCTGGCCTCGGTGGCGCTGGTGTTCTTCCTCGGGTTCATGGTCAAGATGGTGCTGCTGCGCCCCTGACCGGATCCTTGCCATGAGCCTTCGCGCCGAGAACGTCAAGATGGTGGGCAAGCTGGCCGTGGTCGCGGCCGGCATGTTCGCCTTCGGCTACGCCCTGATCCCGATCTACAAGCACATCTGCGAGCTGACCGGCATCAACATCCTGTCGCTGAGCGAGCGCCAGGTGCCCGGCAACGGCGTGGCGGGCAAGGACGTGCGGCTGCCGGCCAACACCCAGGTCGACACCAGCCGCACCATCACCGTCGAGTTCGACGCCAACGCGCGCGGCCCCTGGGACTTCAAGCCGGCCCAGCGCTCGGTGCAGGTGCATCCGGGCCAGCTGACCACGGTGATGTACGAGTTTCAGAACGTGCAGAACCGGCGCATGGCGGCCCAGGCCATACCGAGCTACGCGCCGCGTCAGGCGGCGGCGCACTTCAACAAGCTGGAGTGCTTCTGCTTCAACCAGTACACGCTGGAGCCGGGCGAGAAGAAGCAGTGGCCGGTGGCCTTCGTGATCGACCCCAAGCTGTCCAAGGACGTGACCACGATCACGCTGTCCTACACCTTCTTCGAGGTCGGCGGCAAGACGCCGGCGGCGCCGGCCACCGCCAATGCCGCGACGGCGCTGGGCCAGGAGGCGGGCACATGAGCGATCCGGTGCAGAAGCCGCCCAAGGCCTCGCTGTGGCGCACCGCCCGCGCGGTCGCCTGGTCCTTCGTCGGGCTGCGCAAGAACAGCGAATACCAGAAGGACCTGGCGCAGCTCAATCCCTTCCACATCATCGCGGTGGGCATCGCCGCGGCCGTGATCTTCGTGCTGGGGCTGGTGGCCCTGGTGAATTGGGTGGTGGCGAAGTAAGCCGCCGCCGCACAAAGACAATGCGTATTTGAGAGAGCAGGAGCAACAATGAGTTCAACCGCACAAGGCAGCACGCCCTACTACTTCGTCCCGCACGCCTCGCGCCATCCCGTGATGGCCGCCATCGGCCTGTTCTTCGTGATCCTGGGCGCGGGGCAATGGGTCAACGGCGCCGGCTGGGGCAAGTATTCCCTGTTCTTCGGCCTGGCCTGGTGGCTGGTGGTGCTGTACCAGTGGTTCCGCGACGCCGTCCACGAGAGCGAAGGCGGGCTGTACGGCCATAAGGTCGACCTGTCCTACCGCTGGAGCATGAGCTGGTTCATCTTCTCCGAGGTCATGTTCTTCGGCGCCTTCTTCACCGCGCTGTGGTGGGCCCGCGTGCACTCCGTGCCGGCGCTCGGCAGCCTGGACAATGCCCTGCTGTGGCCCGACTTCAAGGCCGTCTGGCCCAGCGTGGTTGCCGGTGCGACCGCGTCGCCGGCGGGCATCATCGAGCCCTTCCAGACCATGGGTCCGTTCTGGCTGCCGACCATCAACACCGCGCTGCTGCTGAGCTCGGGCGTGACCCTGACCATCGCCCACCACGCGCTGCAGCACGGCAACCGCGGCAAGACCATCGCCTTCATGTGGATGACGGTGATCCTGGGCTTCGTGTTCCTCTGCGTGCAGGGCTACGAGTACTTCCACGCCTACACCGACCTGAACCTCAAGCTCACCTCGGGCGTCTACGGCTCGACCTTCTTCATGCTGACCGGTTTCCACGGCTTCCACGTGCTGGTCGGCATGCTGATGCTGCTGTTCATCACCCTGCGCCTGATGAAGGGCCACTTCACGCCCGAGCGCCACTTCGGCTTCGAAGGCGCGGCTTGGTACTGGCACTTCGTGGACGTGGTGTGGCTGGGCCTGTACATCCTGGTCTACTGGATGTAAGCCGCCCCCGCGGAAAAAAAAGCGCCGGCAGGCGCTTTTTTCGTTTCAGGGAAACCGGCTCACTTGCCCGCAGGGATGCCGGTCGGTTGGATGTAGCCCAGCTTCCAGGCCACCAGGATGCAGATGAACAGCACCACGGACAAGCCGACCCGCAGCGCGAGCGCGCGCACCATGCGGCCGCTGCGGGGCTGGCCGTCTGGCGTGCGCCCGCTGCCTTTCATCATGAAGAACAGGGCCGAGGCCAGGCTGGCGATGATGCCCAGGAACGCGAGCGCGACGAGGAATTTCATGCCCAGGATTATCCCGTGAGCCCACCGCGCGCCGACTGGCGCTTCGGACTGATCACGCTGGCCACGCTGGCCGGCATGGTCACCACCGCCTCGCTGGGGCGCTGGCAGCTCTCGCGCGCCTCCGAGAAAGAGGCGCTGCAGGCCGGCATCGAGGCCAGGCAGCAGCTCGCCGTGCTCGGCGCCGCCGAACTGCTGGCCACACCCGAGGCAGACCGCATGCACCGCCGCGTGCAACTGCGCGGGCGCTGGCTGGCCGAGCGCACCGTGTTCCTCGACAACCGGCAGATGAACGGCCAGCCCGGCTTCTACGTGCTGACCCCGCTGCAGTTGCAGGAGGGCGGGGCCTGGCTGCTGGTGCAGCGCGGCTGGGTGCCGCGCAATTTCGTCGACCGCAACGCGCTGCCCCGGGTCGACACGCCGGCCGGCGAGGTCGCGTTGCAGGGCCGCATCGCCCCCGCACCGTCCAAGCTTTACGCCTTCGAGGGCGCGGAGCAGGGCGTGATCCGGCAAAATCTAGCCCTGGACGCATTCCGCGCCGAAACCCGTCTGCCCCTGCTGGACCAGACCGTGGTGCAAACCGGTCCGCCCTCCGAAGGCCTGCTGCGGCAATGGCCCGAGCCCGCCAGCGGGGTGGAGAAGCATTACGGCTATGCGTTCCAGTGGTTTGGCCTCAGCGGCCTGATGGCAATCCTTTATGTCTGGTTCCAAATTGTCCGACGCTTCCTTTTCCCGCCGCGCGCCTGAGCCCCGGGCCCGGCAAGACGAGCCGCTGGGCCTGACCGTGCACGGCCTGCCGTCGCCGGCACAGGCCGCCCAGGCCGACGCCAAGCGCACCCTCAGCGGGCGCTGGAAGATGCTGGCCGTGCTGCTGGTCTGCGCCGCGCCGGTGATCGCTTCCTATTTCACCTACTACGTGGTCCGTCCCGAAGGGCGGCGCCATTTCGGCGAGCTGATCGACCCGCAGCGTCCGCTGCCCGCGCTGGCAACCACCAGCCTGGGCGGGGAGGGCGGCAACCTGAGCGCGCTCAAGGGCCAGTGGCTGCTGCTCAGCGTGGCCGGCGGCGCCTGCGATGCGGCCTGCCAGAACCACCTGTACCTGCAGCGCCAGTTGCGCGAGAGCCTGGGCAAGGAAAAGGAGCGGCTGGACTGGGTCTGGCTGGTCGACGACGCGGCGCCCATCCCCGAGTCCCTGCGCGCCGGCCTGGCCCAGGCCACGGTGCTGCGCGTGCCGTCCGACGCCCTGGCGCAGTGGCTGGCGCCGGCCGCCGGCCACCGCCTGTCCGAGCATTTGTACGTGGTCGACCCCATGGGCAACTGGATGATGCGCTTTCCGGCCGGCCTGGACCTGGCCGGGGCCGGCAAGGCCAAGCGCGACCTGGAACGCCTGCTGCGCGCCTCGGCGTCCTGGGATCAGGCGGGGCGCTAGATGCAAGCGACCTCGCTCTACGATCTCACGCCCGCGCTGCGCCTCATGCTGATGGGCGTGGTGCTCGCGCTGGCGCCGCTGGCCTGGGTCTGGCTGCGCAACCGCCAGGCCTCGCCCGCGCGCCGCCTGCAGGCCCTGACCGTGCTCACCCTGTTCCTGACTTTCGACCTGGTGCTGTTCGGCGCCTTCACGCGCCTGACCGATTCCGGCCTGGGCTGCCCGGACTGGCCAGGCTGCTACGGCAATGCCAGCCCGGTCGGCGCGCAGGCCGAGATCGCCGCCGCGCAGTCCGCCATGCCCACCGGCCCGGTCACGCACGGCAAGGCCTGGGTCGAGATGATCCACCGCTACCTGGCCACCGGCGTGGGCGTGCTGATCCTCACGCTCACCGTGGCGAGCTGGCTGGCGCGTCGCCGCGGCGCGGGCCAGGCGCTGGCCGTGCACCCGCTGTGGCCCACGCTGACCCTGGCCTGGGTCTGCCTGCAGGGCGCCTTCGGCGCGCTCACCGTGACCATGAAGCTGTTCCCGGCCATCGTCACCCTGCACCTGCTCGGCGGGATAGTCCTGCTGGTGCTGCTGTGCGTGCAGGCGGTGCGCTTCCAGCAGGCGTCGGGGGCGCGCTCGCCGCAGCCGCTGCCGCGCGGCTTGCGCGCGGCGCTCTGGCTGGCCTTCGTCCTGGTGCTGGTCCAGATCACGCTGGGCGGCTGGGTCAGCACCAACTATGCCGTGCTGGCCTGCGAGTCCTTCCCGACCTGCCAGGGCAGCTGGTGGCCGGCCATGGACTTCCGCCAGGGTTTCGAGATCTGGCGCGAGCTCGGCCGCAGCCAGGACGGCGGCCACATCGGTTTCAGCGCGCTCACCGCCATCCACTACACGCATCGCCTGGCGGCCTATCTGGTGCTGGCCGTGCTGGCCGGCCTGGCCTGGCGCCTGCAGCGTGCCGGCCGGCTCTTGGCCCAGGCGCGCTGGATCGCCGGCCTGGCGCTGTGGCAGTTCGTCACCGGCCTGTCCAACGTGGTGCTGGACTGGCCGCTGGTGGCCGCGGTCTCGCACACCGGCGGCGCGGCGGCCCTGGCGGTCGCCCTGACCTGGGCCCTGTGCGCCAGCCGCACCGCCGCCCGATCCGACCTTTCACCGCTGCCGGTGTCGAGCGACGCCGGGCGCCCCCACGCTTCGAGGTTTGCCGCATGACCGCTGCCACCGCCGTTTCCCCGGCATCCCGTATCAGCCAGTTCTACGCCCTGACCAAGCCGCGCGTGGTGCAGCTCATCGTGTTCTGCGCGCTGATCGGCATGGTGCTGGCCGTGCCGGGCTGGCCGAGTTGGCCCGAGCTGAGGCTGGCCCTGCTGGCCAGCCTGGGCATCTGGCTGGTCGCCGGCGCGGCCGCGGCCTTCAATTGCCTGGTCGAGAAGAGCATAGACGCCAAGATGAAGCGCACCGCCTGGCGTCCGACCGCCAAGGGTGAGCTGTCGGACCGGGAGGCGCTGGTTTTCTCGGGCCTGCTGTGCGCGCTGGGCTCGGCCGTCCTGTTCTTCTGGGTCAACCCGCTGACCATGTGGCTGACCTTCGCCACCTTCGTCGGCTATGCGGTGGTCTACACCGTGATCCTCAAGCCGCTGACGCCGCAGAACATCGTGATCGGCGGCGCCTCGGGCGCCATGCCGCCGGTGCTGGGCTGGGCGGCGATGACCGGCGAGGTGGGGCCCGAGGCGCTGATCCTGTTCCTGATCATCTTCCTCTGGACGCCGCCGCATTTCTGGGCCCTGGCCCTGTACCGCGTGGAGGACTACCGCCAGTCCGGCCTGCCCATGCTGCCCGTCACGCACGGCAACGAGTTCACGCGCCTGCAGGTGCTGCTCTACACCCTGGTGCTGTTCGCGGCCTGCCTGATGCCCTTCGCCTATGGCATGAGCTCCTGGCTCTACCTCGCGGCGGCGGTGGGGCTGTCCGGCGGCTTCATAGCCCACGCGTTCAAGCTCTGGCGCAGCTACTCCGACGCGCTGGCGCGCAAGACCTTCCGTTTCTCCCTGATCCACCTGAGCGGGCTGTTCGCCGCGCTGCTGGTCGACCACTACCTGTTCTGAGGTGCCTCCCATGCGCAAGCGCGACGCGCTCCGATTCATCGCCCTGTCCGCCGTCACGGCAGGGACGGCGGGCCTGCTGGCCGCCTGCTCCGAGCAGCGGCTGCAGTTCCAGTCGGTCGACATCACGGGGGCCGACTACGCCAAGGACTTCGCGCTGCCCGACCAGCACGGACAGACGCGCCGCCTGCAGGATTTCCGCGGCAAGGTCGTGGTGCTGTTCTTCGGCTACACCCAGTGCCCGGACGTCTGCCCCACCTCGATGCTCGAGCTGGCCGAGGTCAAGAAGCAGCTCGGCGCCGACGGCGACAAGCTGCAGGGCCTGTTCGTCACGGTGGACCCCGAGCGCGACACCCCCGAGGTGCTCAAGGCCTACATGGCCAACTTCGACCCGGCCTTCCTGGCCCTGCGCGCCAGCACGCCCGAGCAGCTCGCGGCCATGGCCAAGGACTTCAAGGTCTACTACAAGAAGGTCGAAGGCCAGGCCCCGGGCAACTACACCATGGACCACGCCGCGGCCAGCTACGTCTACGACACCCAGGGCCGGCTGCGCCTGTACAGCCGCTACGGCAGCGGGCCGGAGGCGCTGGGGTCCGACATCAAGCTGCTGCTCAGGCAGGCTTCCTGAGCCTGAGCCTTATTCGGCCTTGATGCCGCGCATCGCGATCACCCCGCCCAGCAGCGCGGTGTCGGTCTTGACGCGGTTGGCCAGGCCCTCGCCGGAGCTGCCCACCACCTGCCAGCCCTGCTGGAACAGCTTGATGCGCACCTCGGGGCTGCGCGCGATCTCGCTGACCAGGGTCGACAGCCTGGCCACGATGGGCTTGGGCAGCGAGGTCGGCGCCGCGAAGGCGTTCCAGATCTCGAGGTTGTAGCCCTGGATGCCGGCCTCGCTGAGGCTGGGGAAATCGGGCGCCAGCGTGCTGCGGCCCGAGGAGGTGATGCCGATCACGCGCAGCTTGCCCGCCTTGGCCTGCGCCTGGGCCAGGGCCGGCGGCATCATGGCCAGCTGCAGCTGGCCACCCTGGATCGCGTTGAACACCTGGGGGTAGCCCGGGTAGGGCACGTGGACCGGGGCTATGTTGGTCTTGGTCTTGAGCAGCTCCATGCCGATGTGGCCCACCGTGCCCACGCCCGGCGAGCCGTAGCTCCACTGCTTGCCGGCGTTGCGCGCCGCGACGAAGAAGTCCTGCGCGCTGGCGCCCGGCGAGTTGACCGGCGCGACCAGCACCAGCGGGGCGGTGCCGATCAGGCTGATCGGCACCAGGTCCTTGAGCGGGTCGTAGGGCAGCTTGCCGTTGAGCAGCCTGGCAATCGTCATGTTGCCGTTGATCATCAGGCCCAGGGTGTGGTTGTCCGTGGCCTTGGCCACCGCGTCGGCGCCGATGTTGCCGCCCGCGCCCACCTTGTTCTCGACGACGACCGGCTGGCCCAGCGCCTTGGACAGGGGCTCGGCGAACAGCCGTGCCGTGAGGTCGGGCGAGGAGCCGGCCGGGAATCCCACCACGATCTTGACCGGCTTGCTTGGCCAGGGGGCGGCCGCGGCCTTGGCAGCCTTCTGGGCCCAGGCCCCGCCCGACAGGGCGGCGAGCGCGAGCAGCAGGGCGGCGCGGCGGAAGGGGGTGGGGGTCATCGGAAATCCTCTCTGCTTGTGTTGACGGCGGAAAAAGACAAGGCCCGGAAATCCGGGCCTTGCGAGTCTAAATCGACGGGGCTGTCAGGCGTAGGCCGCCAGCGCCTTTTTCATCTTCTTCATGGCCGCCACCTCGATCTGGCGGATGCGCTCGGCGCTCACGCCGTAGTCGGCCGCCAGCTCGTGCAGCGTCATGCCGCCCGTGCCGTCGTCGCGCACCTTGAGCCAGCGCTCCTCGACGATGCGGCGGCTGCGCCCGTCCAGGGCCTGCAGCGCGGTGGCGATGCCGTCGCTGGCCAGCAGGTCGCGCTGGCGCGCCTCTATCATGGCCGTGGGCTCGTGGCTGGCGTCGGCCAGGTAGGCGATCGGGCCGAAGGCCTGCTCACCGTCGTCAGACGGGGCCGGGTCCAGCAGCACGTCGCCGCCCGACAGCCGGGTTTCCATTTCCACGACTTCCTCGCGCTTGACCTTGAGCTCGTGCGCGACCACGTCGATCTCGCGCTCGCTCAGGGTCTCGCGGTGCGTGGCTTCGCCGGCGTCCGCCTCGGCCTTGAAGCCCTGCTTCATCGAGCGCAGGTTGAAGAACAGCTTGCGCTGGGCCTTGGTGGTGGCCACCTTGACCATGCGCCAGTTCTTCAGGATGTATTCATGGATCTCGGCCTTGATCCAGTGCAGCGCGTAGCTGACCAAGCGCACGCCCTGGTCCGGGTCGAAGCGCTTGACCGCCTTCATCAGGCCCACGTTGCCTTCCTGGATCAGGTCGCCGTGCGGCAGGCCGTAGCCCAGGTACTGGCGCGACACCGAGACCACCAGGCGCAGGTGCGACAGCACCAGCTTTCCGGCCGACTCGAGGTCGTTCTCGTCGCGCAGCTTGCGGGCGAACTCCTGCTCCTGCTCCAGCGTCAGCATGGGCAGGCGGTTGACGGCCGAGATATAGGCGTCCAGATTGCCCAGCGAGGGCACCAGCGCCCAGGGGTTGGCCAGCGCCACCGCGTTCGCAGAAGATCCAGTCAATGCCGTCATCCGAGCAGTCCTTTCCAATACGCCTAAATATTAGCACTCTCTGAGAACGAGTGCTAAGCGCAAAGTTCAATGAAACGGACTGTTTCCGGAGCCGAAACGGTGCCCCGCCTCAAAGCGCGATGCCGTGGGTCTCGCAGAAGGCCTCGAACTGGGCATTGTCCAACTCCATGCCGGCCGCCCCGGCACCGGCCTGCACCGGGACCAGGGTGACCAGGAAGAAATCGGGGTCGTAGGCCTCGTCGGCCTCGCCCTCGACGTCCTGGAACACCGAAGCCACGCGCCAGGACTGGCCGTCGACGGCGGTCAGTTGCTCGCCTTCCCGGGGTGTCCTCATGCCGCGTCTCCTGAGAAAAGGCCCTTGGATTCACTATAGCCGGCCGGCGCCAGGGCGCCAGAGCGGTTCTTCTCTCGGCGCCCGTGATCCCGCGCCTGCGCCAACACACTTGCTGCGATCAAACCGATGAGGTTTAAAACATAAGACATCATATAACAATGGACTTGCTTCGCTGGAGCCGTCCCGCTTGTTCGGGCATCGCCAGCGGTGCGCGGGGATTGCGGCGTGGTGGCTTGGATAAAGGTGTTTTTTGGATGATCCTCCCAACGTCCGACAGGCTCCTGGCCCTGTATGTTTTGCCGCTGGGAGGATTGAAGGTGATTTTTCGGTTGGGGCTTGACAGCTTGGGCGTGCTTGATCAGAATTCATGTCATCAGACAACGTACAACACAATGTCGAGCCCCGAACTTCACCCCACCTTCTTGAAAGCGCAAGCATGAATCCGCAAGAACTCAAGTCCATCATGTCCCAGGGCCTGCTGTCGTTCCCGCTGACCGACTTCGACGCCCGGGGCGACTTCAACGCCCGCGGCTATGCCGAGCGCCTGGAGTGGCTGGCCCCCTACGGCGCCAGCGCCCTGTTCGCCGCCGGCGGCACCGGCGAGTTCTTCTCGCTCACCGGCGACGAGTACCCGGCCATCATCAAGACTGCCGTCGAGACCTGCCGCGGCAAGGTGCCCATCATCGCCGGCGCCGGCGGCCCCACGCGCTTTGCCATCCAGTGCGCCCAGGAAGCCGAGCGCGCCGGCGCGCACGGCATCCTGCTGCTGCCGCATTACCTGACCGAGGCCGGCCAGGAAGGCCTGATCGCCCATGTGGAGCAGGTCTGCAAGAGCGTGAAGTTCGGCGTCATCGTCTACAACCGCAACGTCTGCAAGCTCACGCCCGAGTCGCTGGCCATCCTGGCCGAGCGCTGCCCCAACCTGATAGGCTTCAAGGACGGCATCGGCGACATCGAGCTCATGAGCGCTATCTACATGAAGATGGGCGAGCGCTTCGCCTACCTGGGCGGCCTGCCCACGGCCGAGGTCTATGCCGCGGCCTACAAGGCGCTGGGCACGCCGGTGTACAGCTCGGCGGTGTTCAACTTCATCCCCAGGACCGCGATGGACTTCTACGAGGCCGTGCGCACCGACGACATGGCGACCCAGCATCGCCTGCTCAAGGACTTCTTCATGCCCTACCTGCGGATCCGTAACCAGGGCGCGGGCTACGCGGTCAGCATCGTCAAGGCCGGCGCCAAGCTGGTCGGCCACGACGCCGGCCCGGTGCGCGCGCCGCTGACCGAGCTCAAGCCGGCCGAGCTCGAGCAGCTCGACGCCCTGATCCGCAAGCTGGGCCCGCAGTAAGCCCTGTATCGAGACCCTGCTGACAAAGGAGACTTCATGAAAAAGCTGTTGCTTTCCCTGGCCGCCGCGTGCGCCATGACCTCGGCCCTGGCCTGGCCCGAGAAGCCGGTCACGCTGGTGGTGCCGTTCCCGCCGGGCGGCTCCACCGACCTGATCGCCCGCACCCTGTCGAGCAAGATGCCCGAGAAGCTCGGCGGCACGGTGATCGTGGAGAACAAGGCCGGCGCCACCGGCACCATAGGCGCGGCCCAGGTGGCGCGCGCGCCGGCCGACGGCTACACGCTGCTGGTGTCGTCGCTCGGTCCCTTCGTGATCGCGCCGCACCTGATCAAGGTGCCCTACGACGCGCTCAAGGACCTCGATCCGATCACCGTGGCCGTGCAGGCGCCCAACGTGCTGGTGGTGCCCGCCGCCTCGGCGCACAAGTCGCTGGCCGACGTGATCGCCTACCAGAAGGCCAACCCCGGCAAGATGACCTTCGCCTCCTCGGGCAACGGCAGCAGCGACCACCTGACGGCCGAGCTGTTCTGGCTGCAGACCGCGACCTCCGGCATCCATGTGCCCTACAAGGGCGGCGGCCCGGTCATGACGGACCTGCTGGGCAACCAGGTCGATGCGTCCTTCATGAACATCAACACCGCCATGCCGCAGATCAAGGCCGGCAAGCTCAAGGCCCTGGCCATCACCAGCGCCAAGCGCTCGCCCCTGCTGCCCGCCGTGCCCACGCTGGAAGAAGGCGGCGTCAAGGACGCCAACGTCTATTCGTGGCAGGCCATCGCCGCGCCGCGCGGCCTGCCCGCCGAGGTGAAGAAGCGCCTGCACGCCGCCATCGTGGCCGCCCTGAGCGACCCGCAGGTGACGCCGAAGCTGCTGGAGCTGGGCTTCGAGATGGTGCTCAACACGCCCGAGCAGTTCGCCGCCTACCAGGCCGCCGAGTACGCCCGCTGGCAGAAGCTGATCACCAGCCGCAAGATCACCGCCGACTGACCATGACCACCACTCCCCGCATCCAGCAGATGCGCGTCGTCCCCGTGGCGGGGCGCGACGGTATGCTGCTCAACCTCTCGGGCGCGCATGCGCCCTTCTTCACCCGCAACATCGTCATCGTCACCGACAACGCCGGCCACACCGGCCTGGGCGAGGTGCCCGGCGGCGAGAAGATCCGCCAGACGCTGGAGGACGCCCGTGCCATCGTCGAGGGCCGCCCCATCGGCCAGTTGCAGGCCATCCTCAACGAGATGCGCGCGCGCTTCGCCGACCGCGACGCGGGCGGCCGCGGCCTGCAGACCTTCGACCTGCGCACCACCATCCACGCCGTCACGGCCGTGGAAAGCGCGCTGCTGGACCTGCAGGGCCAGCACCTGGGCGTGCCGGTGGCGGCCCTGCTCGGCGAGGGCCAGCAACGCGAGCGCGTGCAGATGCTGGGCTACCTGTTCTTCGTCGGCGACCGCACCAAGACCGACCTGCCGTATGCCGATGGGGCTAGCGAGCCCGAGGCCGCCGACGACTGGCTGCGCCTGCGCCACGAGGCCGCGATGACGCCCGAGGCCGTGGTGCGCCTGGCCGAGGCGGCCCAGGCCCGCTACGGCTTCCAGGACTTCAAGCTCAAGGGCGGCGTGCTGCGCGGCGAGGAAGAGGTTGAGGCCATCCGCGCGCTGCACGCGCGCTTTCCCGAGGCGCGCGTCACGCTCGACCCCAACGGCGGCTGGCTGCTCAGGGACGCAATCCGCCTGATGCGCGACATGCACGGCGTGATCGCCTACGCCGAGGACCCCTGCGGCGCCGAGGAGGGCTTCTCCGGCCGCGAGGTGATGGCCGAGTTCCGCCGCGCCACGGGCTTGCCGACCGCGACCAACATGATCGCCACCGACTGGCGGCAGATGGCCCATGCGCTGTCGCTGCAGGCGGTGGACATCCCGCTGGCCGACCCGCATTTCTGGACCATGGCCGGCTCGGTCCGCGTGGCCCAGACCTGCCGCGACTGGGGCCTGACCTGGGGCTCGCACTCCAACAACCATTTCGACATCTCGCTGGCCATGTTCACCCATGTGGGCGCGGCCGCGCCGGGCAAGGTGACGGCGATCGACACCCACTGGATCTGGCAGGACGGCCAGCGCCTGACCCGCGAGCCGCTGCAGATCAAGGGCGGCTATGTCGACGTTCCGAACAAGCCGGGCCTGGGCGTGGAGCTGGACATGGCCGAAGTCGAGAAGGCCCACCAGCTCTACCTGCAGCATGGCCTGGGGGCGCGCGACGACGCCATCGCCATGCAGTACCTGATCCCGGGCTGGCGCTTCGACAACAAGCGGCCCTGCCTGGTGCGCTGAGCCGGGACCATAATGGTCGGCGTCCGAACCGGAGCCGACCCATGGCCGAGACCGACGCCCCCTCCATCCTCAGCATCACCACCACCGTGCCCGAGCGCGAGCAGGGGCTGGCGCTGGCCCGCGCGGCGCTGACCGCGCGCCTGGCGGCCTGCGTGCAGGTCGACGCGCAGCCCATCACCTCGGTCTACCGCTGGCAGGGCCGCGTCTGCGAGGAGGCCGAGTGGCGCGTCACCTTCAAGACCGCGCCGGGCTGCGAGCCGGCCCTGCACGAGATGGTCGCGGCGCAGCACCCCTACGCGCTGCCGCAGTGGCTGCTGAGCCCGTTGCAGGCTTCGCGCGCCTACGCCGACTGGGTGCGCGCGGAAACGGTGGGCTGAGGCTCGCTCAGCCCACCACCAGTCGCTTCTCGCCCGCGGGCAGCACCTCGCCGACCACGGCCGCGCGCTCGAAGCCGTGGCGCTGGAACACCGCGAGCACCTGGTCCACGCTGTCCGCGTCACAGGAGACCAGCAGGCCACCGCTGGTCTGGGGGTCACTCAGGAGGGCCTGGTCGGCCGGGTCGAAGCCGGCGGGCAGCTGCACCTCGGCGCCGTAGCCGGCCCAGTTGCGACCCGAGGCGCCGGTCACCATGCCCTGGGCGGCCAGCTCGCGCACGCCGGCCAGCAGCGGCACCCGGGCCCAGTCCAGGCGCACCGTGCACTGGGCGCCGCGCGCCAGCTCCAGCGCATGGCCGGCCAGGCCGAAGCCGGTCACGTCGGTCAGGGCATGCACGCCGGGCAGGGCGGCGAGCTCGGGGCCCGGGGTGTTGAGCTTGGTGGTGTTGGCGATCATCTGCGCATAGCCCTCGGCGGGCAGCGCGTCCTTCTTGAGCGCGGCCGAGAGCACGCCCACGCCCAGCGGCTTGCCCAGCACCAGGCGGTCGCCGGGCCGCGCGTCGGCGTTGCGCTTGACGCGCTTGGGATGCACCAGGCCCAGCGCCACCAGGCCGTAGATGGGCTCGACCGAGTCGATGGTGTGGCCGCCCGCGATCGGGATGCCGGCCGTGCGGCAGACCGAGGCGCCGCCTTCGAGGATCCTGCCTATGGTCTCGGTGGACAGCACGTTGATCGGCATGCCGACCAGGGCCAGCGCCATGATCGGCTGGCCGCCCATGGCGTAGACGTCGGAGATGGCGTTGGTCGCGGCGATGCGGCCGAAGTCGAACGGGTCGTCGACGATGGGCATGAAGAAGTCGGTGGTGGCGATCAGCGCCTGCTCGTCGTTGAGCTGGTAGACGGCCGCGTCGTCCGCGGTCTCGATGCCGACCAGCAGCTCCTTGGGGATGGGCATCTGGGTCGTGCCCTTGAGGATCTCGGACAGCACGCCGGGGGCGATCTTGCAGCCGCAGCCGCCGCCGTGCGAGAGCGAGGTCAGGCGCGGCTGGGCGGCGGCGAGGGGCGAGGCAGGGGTGGTCATGGCATCTCCAGCAAGTCTTGAACCAGTTGGCGCAGGGCGGCCTGCTCGGCGGCGGGGTCGAACAGGGGGGCGCGAAGCTGGCATTGTGCGCGAAGCCGGCCCAGCAGGTCGTCCCCAGGGTTGGCCGGGTGTTGCAGGCCGGCGCGGCAGCGCCTGAGCAGGGCCGCCAGGGCGCGCGCGTCGCCATGCTCGAAATAGCCCTCGTAATCCTCGCCCAGCATGCCCACGTTGCCCGGCACGCGCGAGGCCAGCACCGGCGTGCCGCTGGCCACGGCCTCCATCACCACATGGGCGCCGCCCTCCATGCGGCTGGCGTGCACCAGCACATGGGCGCGCTGTATGCGCCGGCGCACGGTCTCGTGCGGCAGCCCGCCTAGCCAGTGGTAGCCCGGGCATTCCCCGGCCGCGAGGCAGGCCTGGGCGCCCAGCGCCGTGTCCAGCGCCTCGCCCACATGGTCGATCCGGATGTCGGTCTCGTCGCGCAGCAGGTGGGCCGCCTGGAACAGGGTCTGCGGCGACTTCTCCTCGCGCAGGTGGCCCACCATCACGGCGCGCAGGTGCTGGCCGGTCTTGGGCAGGGCCTGGCGCGCCGTGGTCGACTGGAAGATCACGCGTGCCTTGGGGCGCAGCGCCTCTGGCAGGGCCTCGGGCCCGCGCTCCTGCAGCACCACCAGGCGCTGCGCCAGCGCCAGCGATTGCTGGGCCTCGGCGTCGGTCTGGATATCGCGGTACAGGTCGGTGCCGGTCAGCACCACGGCCAGGCCGCGGCCGCGATGGGCGCGCGCCCAGTCGGCGATGGAGAGGGCCGAGCGGCGCGCGTGCAGCGCCAGCATCACCGCATCCGGCCCGGTGCCGGGGTCGTGGTGCCATTCGCGGACGATGCGGGTAGGATAGAGCGGCGACAGCATGCGCTGCCAACGCCAGGCGGTCTGCCAGTTGCCGTTGTTGGCATTGGCGAGCGCCGGGCTGACGATGACCACCGATGTCTTCTTCTGCATGACGGGTTTATAACGCCATGAGGCCGTCGCTTCCCACCACCAGCCCTGCCGAGGCCGCGCGCCGCGCCGGCCGCATCGATCTGGCGCAGGCGCTGCGCGAGACCCGCGCGCGCAGCTTGGCGCTGTTCGCGGCCTACGAGTCGGCGCTGGCCGCCACCGGCTTCGCCGTTCCGCTGTCGCCCGAGCTCAATCCGCCGCTCTGGGAACTGGGCCACATCGCCTGGTTCCAGGAATGGTGGCTGGCGCGCAACGGCGAGCGCGGGCGCGGCGTGGCCTGCGACCCCGACATCCCCCGCCCGTCCTCGCGCCTGGCCGGTGCCGACGCGCTCTACCACTCCGGCCAGGTGCCGCACGACAGCCGCTGGCAGCTGCCGCTGCCGGGCGCCGCGGCCACGCGCGCCTACCTGCAGGCCGTGCAGGAGCAGACCCTGGCCCTGCTGGCCGAGAGTGCCGAGGACGACGCCTCGCTCTATTTCTTGCGCCTGGCCTTGTTCCACGAGGACATGCACGCCGAGGCCGCGGTCTACATGGCGCAGGCCCTGGGCCTGGCGCTGCCGGGCGAGGCGGCGTTTCCCGGCAGGTCCCTGGGCGACGCGATGGGGACCGGCGTGCTGCGGCTGCCGGCCCAGGCCTGGACCCTGGGCAGCGCGCCGGGGCAGGGCTTCGCCTTCGACAACGAGCACGGCACGCAGCCGGTGGAACTGGCCGCGTTCGAGATCGATGCCGCGCCAGTCGACTGGGCGCGCTACCTGCCCTTCGTCGAGGCCGGCGGCTATGCCGATGCGCGCTGGTGGTCGCCCGAGGGCTGGCAATGGCTGCAGCAGTCCGGCCTGACCGCGCCGCGCTACCTGCGCCGCGAAGGCGGCAGTTGGCAGCGCCAGGTCTTCGGCCGCTGGCAGCCGCTGGCCCCGGCGGACCCGGCCTGCCACCTGAGCTGGCACGAGGCCCAGGCCTGGTGCCGCTGGGCCGGCCGCCGCTTGCCCAGCGAGGCCGAATGGGAATGCGCGGCCGTCACGCAGCCGGGTTTGGCCTGGGGCAGGGTCTGGGAATGGACCGCGAGCCCCTTCGAGGCCTTCCCGGGCTTCACGCCCCATCCCTACCGCGACTACTCGGCGCCCTGGTTCGGCACGCGCCCCGTGCTGCGCGGCGCGAGCCGCGCCACCGCGCCGCGCATGGCGCACCCCAAGTACCGCAACTTCTTCACGCCCGAGCGCAACGACATCTTTGCGGGGTTTCGCAGCTGCGCGCCGGGTTGACGAGCGGCTGGGGGCTGGGGTCTTCGGCTGCCGCTGGCTGCCGTCGGGCCTCACGGGTTGCGGATGGCAGGCCTTTGCCCGACCGTGGCCGTTGGTGGCTTGCGTGCCCGATGCAGCCGCTCGCGCTCGTGAAGACCGGTCGTCCGGGGACTGATGGGGACGGCCAGAAGCGATACCCGCTCATATGCAGGGAAGCTGCCGTTCAATGTCCGCTTCAGGAACGGTCGGTAACATTTCAAGCCTGCCGGAGGTCGTCGAATGCACGCGCCAAACGTTGAACAAGGAGTCCGCTCGAGTCGGGCTTTACGCGAGGGCACCATGCAATCGAACATGCAATACGAACCGCGGCCGCGTCGCACCAAGCACAGTCCAAGGGTGGCTCGCTTTCTATTCGCTGCGGCTCTCGTCTTGACGGCCGGCTTCGCAGCGCCACGCACCAGCGTCGCGGCCGAGTTCAGGGTTTCAGGCAGCGGCAGCTTCAAGCCGCCGTCGGCCGCGCAGCTCGCAGCCCTACCCGCCGACCTGGGATTTTCTCGAGCTGATCTCGCATCTGGCAGCTGGTCGTTTTCAGTGCGTTATGACGACAGCATCCGCGACGGGGACCCCGACCCCTATATGGGGCGTTATGCCGGAGCGGTCCGCGCGTTTCGCGTAGCGGTTGGCAGCACCACCATCGATTTGCCCATTGATCAAGCGGAAATTGTCGTCAGTGACGGCGGGGGCAGTTTCCCAAACCGCGAGTCGATTCGGCTGCAGGCCAAGGCCTTGAGCGCCTCTGGCCTTCTGCGTCTTAGCTGGGTTCAGGTCAATCAGCAGCCGAAGGGCAATGACCTGCGCGGCTCCGCCGGGTTGCTGCCGAACGATGGCCTGCCGGCCTATGCGATGGTCGCCAACCTGGCCACCGCGAGTCCGTTCGACAGATTCCTGGAACTTCGCATCGACCGCCCCGGTGGCGAGTCGCGCCCGCTGCTCTACCTCAGTTCGTCCAAGCTTTCGGTGACAGCCGGCCCCGCCTCGGCGCCCTGAGGAGTCCGAGATGTCACACATGACCGCATTCACGCGCAGCCTTCTGCTGCGCAGCGCAGCAGCATCGATTATTTTGGGGAGCCTCGCCGCGTGCGGTGGCGGCGAATTGGCCGTGGGCGTGGTCGTTCCTGTCCAGCAGCCTGTCGTTGCGCCGCTGACGCTTGCCCTGACACGCGTTGGGCCTGAAGCCATCGCGGTGGACTGGAGTGACGATCCCCTTGTCGCCCGGTTCGTGGTTCTTCGCGATGGCGTCTCCCTGGCGACGGTCACCACCACGAGCCTGATCGATGCCTCGGTCTTCATCAACGAGACCTATTGCTATCAGGTGCAGGGCTTCGACGCGGCCTGGCTGTTGGTGGCAGCCAGCAGCATCGGGTGCGTCACGATCTTTCCCTGAGCGGGCCGCCGATGCGATCATCACGACCGCGTCGCGGAGTCAGGCGGCCCCAGGTGCCGATGTGCCGGCCTGACACGTCGGCAGCCAACCGCCTCGAAGCGGCGCCGAGCTGAAATATCCGCCTACTCGACCGCCATCTTCCGCGTCTCCCGTACCCTCTCCTGGGCATCGTAATAGATCACGACCCGGGAAGTCGACTCGTACGAGGCGACGGCTTCAATCGGGGTGCCCACGAGTTCCCATAGCCCCAAGGTGAAGACATCCATCGTCACATGGCCCAAGGCCCGCCCAATGCTGCGGGAATTGCCCTTCACCACCACGTAGCTATCCACGTAGTGGCCTTCGGCGTTCTTGGTGGTGGTTTCGGGCTGCCCAAGCTTTTCGATGACCGCGACGCGCGGCGCGCCGGCGAAGAGAATGGAGGTGTCCTTCTGACTGTTGCCGCTCAATGCCATGCCGACGGAACAGCCTGCCAGGAGCAATACAAACATGAGGGCGATGGCTCGCCGGTAGAGTTTCTTCATCTTCCCTGTCGTATGGGTTGTCTACGTTGGACGATACCACCAATGTGCAGACAAGGGCTCCTGGCCGCCGACGCGGGGGATGAATGAGTCGTGGCGACCCGATGCTGCCGCCCGGACTCGACAAGACCGGCCGTCTGCGAACTGGGGGTGACGGCCAGGAACGGTCCTTCGAGTTCGCGGCCGGACTGACTGCCCCAGGCTGGCTGCTGCCGCTCAGGTCTTGGCGCCGAATGTCAGCTGCGCCCAAGACCTGACATTGAAAGTCCCGCGGTGCGGCTGTCGGCTAAGCTCCGGTACCTGACCTTCATCGGCTGCCGGGCGGACGCGCGTTCGTCGGACCTCAACGAGATTGGCCAGTGACTGCTCCCGCCGCGGGCGAACGGAACTCCCGACCCGAAGCAGCCGTATGCCTGCGCACCTAGAGTTGTTCGCCGGTGATCTCCCGACGCAGCATCTGCCGGCTAGCTGTACCAAGACACGCCGCGGGCCGTGCAGGACAAGACTTTTAGTTGACAAAAGTTGACGATCTGCGTAGTATCGGACGCCTAATGTTGAATGCACCACTCGTCGATGAGGCCATGGTTCGCCTCGGCCTTAACCAAGCTGCGCTGGCCGATGCCTGCGGTGTGAGCCGTGAAGCTGTATCCAAGTGGTTCGCCGGCGACTCGATACCGCGTCCCGCCAAGGTTCGGGCGCTGGCGGCGGCTCTTGGTTTGTCTATCGACAAGCTCGTTGTCCGTGAGGGGGCAGAGCCGGTAGTTGCGTACCGGACTCATCTCAGGGAGCCTCTAACCGGAAAGGCGAAGGCGAAGGCTCAGGAGATGGGCAGGCACTTCAGGCAACTACAGCCTTTTGTCGAAGGTTCTCGGTTGTTTTCGCAGAGGTTTCTAAAAGAGCCTGCCGTGGACGACGGTTATGTGCATCGTGCGGTTAACACTCTGCGTACGTCACTGAATCTAGGTCCCGCTGAGTCGCCCAGCATGGAGCAACTCATCGAGCTGATCATTGACACCGGCGCATTCATCGTGCCGGTTATCTGGGGAAAAGAAAAGGTCGGGCACGAGAACGCGCTTACGGTGTATTTGCCCGAGTCGCAGTCGACTTGGGTGGTCCTGAGCCTTAGCGCTGGTCAGGACGACTTCAAGTATTGGTTGGCCCACGAGCTTGGCCATTGCCTATCCTTGCATAAGTTGGCTGATGATGCGGGTGAACAGTTCGCGGAACGCTTTGCGCAGTTGTTCGTGTTTCCGGATGCGCTCGCTGAACAATGTCTAGCCGCGATGCGATCCTCTACCAATCCTTTGGAGGAGGCGAGCTACTTTGCCGGTCGCCACGGCGTTTCCGTTGTCACAGCGGTGAAGTCGGCCGATCGCATTGCCGCCGACCGAGGGGAAGCGCTCACAGGGGTTGCGACCGAATCGTTCTACGAAGAGTGGAACCGCAATCGGCCCAATCGACCAACTGTTGCTGCGCAGCTCTTCGAGAGCGATGCACCGGGGGTGGAAATTTTCGTTGAGAGGGCGAGCGCCGTGTTTCGGACGGAAGTCTTTGACGCCATCGGCCGTCTGCAGAAGGCTCAGGGTGGACATTCTCCTGCCTTCGTCGGTACGCTGCTCAATGTGGACCTAAGCCAGGCTCTTGAGCTTTCCGTCTACCTGAGCAAGCGTCAAGCCTGAGCGTCGGGCGGCGCCTCGTTGAACAGGGCGCGGTATTCGGTCTGCCAGCTGCGGGGAAGCCGCTCTTCGCTCAGGATCCAACCCCGTGCGGTGGCACGGACTTTGTCCATGCTCATCTGGCCCGCATCTAGGAATAGCTTCAAGACCTGAAGGCTAGACATGATGGGGATCCGTTGATTGTTCTCGTCAGGCTCCACGAACTGAGAGAACTCGCGCAGCGGCCACTCGTCAGTTGCCAGGATGTATCCGCGATCCAGTGCGATGGCCAGCGCTTTGGCGTCCGCCATGGAGAGCTGGCGGATGTCCTCCAGATTCCTGTCCCTGCAGTAGCATTCAAGGTACTCGTCACCTTCGGCGCGGTAGTAGTCCGCATCCTCGTCGTATTGTTCGTCATCACTTTCAGCGAGCTCAAGGATGGCGGCATTCAGATCAGCCTGAACATCGGCACCGGTGAGCCAGGGGTGCCGCACCGTCAGCCCGGTGTTCGCGGTCGTTTCGTTCGCCAGTTCCTTGATGGTCATCAGCTTGTGGCCAGCGACCTCGATGCCCAGCAATGGGCGAAGGTCCGAGAAGTAAAGCCGGACGAAGCAATTGGTGTCAACGATGACGATCTTTGTACACATCCCCGGGGAAAAGTATCAGCAAAGGCGACAGTGTATGCCCCTTCCACTACCTACAAAGGGACTCTCGTTATCAATCCGCTCGCAGTCGAACCAGAAAAAGCCCGTCCCTGCTCCAGGCGACCGGCAGTTCACCAGTCGTCTCGAACGTCCCCCTTTTTCGCGCCACTGTGGAGAGCGAAGAGCAAAGCGTATGCGCTTTTTTAGAAAATTGAGTCGAGGACGTCTAACTGGCGCAGTCGAATCGTCATTGCTTGCTCACTGACACCAAATTCTGCTGCTAGTGCTGCGACGTCAAGTTCGTCCCAGAACTCTCGACCAACTGTCTTGGAAAGAAGCAACTCTCTCGGCATCAATAGAGCGGACGCAAACTGATTTGCTTCCTTCTCTTCGGCTGGAGTAGTTGTGGAGCCAGGTTCTTCATAGACACCAGAAGCTGCGGAGCCTCTGCGCTGATACGCGCGCAAATGTGTGTCTATGAACAGCCTGTCGCCAGAGTTGTGATGCAGTACTAGATGCCCCAGCTCGTGCGCTATGGTGAATCTCTGACGATTGGGATGGTGGGCTTTATTCACCATGATGTGGCGCTCATCTCCTCGTATGAGGAGAACACCAGAGACCATGTCTTCAAAAGTCTGCTGATGTATTTCTGCCTTCAAGAACGTCGCAATCCTGTGCAGAGGGATTGGAGTTTTGAGAACGCCTACGCTGTGAAGCAGGTCACTCGCGGAGCGTTCGATTTCTTCGTTTCGCATCAGGAGCTCCTAAGTCGTTCCAACACAGCTTGTTTGACAAGTGGAGTCATTTCCACAGTGTTGCTCGCGAAGGAGAACTCCTCCAATGTTGCTTCGGCTTCGGCCTGAACTTCGGCGATACGAGGCATGACATCAAAAATCGGGGCTCGCAGAGCCTCGCAAATTCGATAGAGAACGTGCAGCGGCACCTTCTGGTTCCCACGTTCAATGTTTGTGATGGAGGTCCGTTCTAGGCCAACCATCTCCGCCAATTCAGCTTGCGTTAAGCGCGCTCGACTGCCTGTTTGTGCCTCACGCAACTGGCGAATCTTCTGACCGACCTCCTTGAACAGGCGTCGTTCATCAATCATGTAGTACGTCTCCCGATACCTACCTTCATCCTAGTCCCGACCTTGCTATATGTCAAGGATGTTGACATAAGGCCATGCATCTTACATTAGTCAGTATAATTGACATTGTGTTTAATGTTGACATTCCGGCTGGATTGTCGTTAAATCCTTCTACTTGCCCAACGGATGGGCTGGGAGCTTGAGATGAGCAACGACAACAAGCCGTCGAAAACCTACTTCTTCTTCGTCGGCACCACTAGGTACGAGACCGAGCTGTCGGTCGTTAGCGGCGCGTACGTCAAATCGCGCATCGCCGACCTCCCCGACAAGGCCGGTCTGGAGCTGGAGGGCCATGGCAACGATATCGACAAGCCGTTCGGCGATGCCGACACGGTGTCGCTCGAGCTCGGCCACGGCGAAGGCCCGCGCCGTTTCAACATCGTGCCGCCTGCCAACTTCGGCTGAGGTGTCGCCATGGGGCCGCTTGAGACTCAGCTGCAGCGCCTGAAGGAGCGCTACGCGGATGCGACCTGGGAGGACAGGGGGCACCTGGGGTTGTTCGTAACCATCCCCAACTTCAGCCTGCCGCCGGGCTGGAACAAACCCGTGGCCCAAGTGAAATTCCTGGTCCCGCAGGGCTTCCCGTATTCGCCGCCTGACTGCTTCTGGGCAGATGGCGACCTTCGGGTCCAAGGTCGTCCGGAGATGCCCCACGCGACCCAGAACAACGCGATGGTTCCTGAGATGGCTGGCTGGGTGTGGTTCTCGTGGCACCTGGCGCAGTGGAATCCCAACCGGGACGACTTGCTCAGCTGGGTGGCCTGTATTCGCGACCGCTTCTTGAGGGTCCAGTGACGATGCTTCGGCTCCAACTGCCCCAAGCCCTGCAGCTGCAATCAGCTGCCTCTTCGCGCGATGTCGAGACGTGCGCTGCCGGCTTGGTTTTCCCTGCGGGAACCCGCGACGGCGAGCCGGTCTTTACCGTCCGGCAGCTCCGTGAAGTCCAACCTGAGGCCTACGACGAGCGCACCGCGCGTGCGGCTTCACTGAAGCCGGCTTTCTGCACCGAAATTGCCAACGCTGCAAAGCTGGCCGGTGCCGGTGTGCTGTTGGCGCACACGCACGTGGGAGAGCGCCCCCTCGAGGAGTTTTCCGGGACGGACGACGACGGCGAAGTGCCGCTTGCGGAGTACTTCGGCCGCCGCCTTCCGGGTGTTCCTTGCTTCACTGCAGTCTTCACCGGCCAGACGGTTCGGGCTCGGGCCCTGGGCGGCAGTGCAGTAGGCATCACCTTCGTTGGTCGCGAGTTGCTGCCGCAACATCAGCATCAGGTCGTCCAGGGCGACCGTTACCACCGCCAGGTCCTCGCGTTTGGCGAGCGCGGCCAGGCGGCTGTGTCCAGTCTCAGAGTCGCTGTAGTGGGTCTCGGGGGAACAGGTTCGGTCGTGGCGTCACAGCTCGCCCACCTCGGAGTGCGCAGCATGCTGCTCATTGACCCGGACACGGTGGAGGCCACAAACCTCAATCGCCTGGTCGGCGCAACTCCTGGTGACGTTGGCGCTGCCAAAGTTAATGTGGCTGCGCGTCAGGTGAAGGCCATTAGCTCGGACGTTGAAGTCGTCGCCTTGCAAGGCGACGTGGCGAACGACGAGGTAGCACGCGCACTGCTGGAGACGGACTTCATCTTCGGGTGTACCGATTCGATGGCGAGCCGTGCCGTCTTGAACCAGCTGGCCTACCAATTCCTCATTCCCTGCATCGACATGGGCGTGGGCATCCATGTCGTCGATGGCGACGTGCGGTTCATCGCAGGTCGAGTCCAGATGCTCAGTCCTGGGCTTGCGTGTCTGGTGTGCACCGACAAGCTTGACTTCGAGCAGGTCCGGCGGGAAATGATGACTGAAGCGCAGCGCAAGGCGGACCCTTACATTCAGGGCGAAGCGGTGCCGCAGCCGGCCGTGATTTCCCTGAATTCCACGGTCTCATCTGCTGCAGTGACGATGTTCCTGGCGGCGGTCGCTGGCGTGCCGTCCGCCGCACGGATGCTTACCTACGACGGCAAACTGGGCACGATGCGCGCGGTTGGCATGGACCCGCGAGCGGGCTGCGTTGCGTGCGCGGAAGAAGGTGGGCTGGGCCGCGGCGATAGGTGGCTCTTGCCAACGCGCAGAGGCTCCTAGCGATGCAGCGGCCGCAGCTTTACTGGTTCGGAAAGGCCCCGGACGAGCAGCAGGTGGCGCTGGTGCAGGAGCACAAGCTCGAACTGCGAGTTCACGCAAATGGCCAACCGCCCGATTTTCAGCACGCGTGTGCGGCGCTCTTCTGGGCCACGGAAGGGCACTTTGCGCCAGCAGCTGTGTGCCTGCGGGACCATGTCAAGAACGCCTTGGATGATGGCGTCTACGTTGTTGCCGTCGTGTCCGCAGCCGAAGATGATGAGCGCCTGAAAAACGTTTCCAAGCTGTTCGATGGCGTCGACCCTTCAAATGCGCGCAAGTCTCACCATCGGGTGTTGTCCGCGCCCGTCGACCTTCACCAGCTGCTGCATCAGGTCCTGGTGCACGCACCCGGGGTGGCGAGGAACACAGCTTTGACCATCGCCGGTGACGTGCAGGTCCCCAAAGAGGGCAGGTTCTTGCTGCAGCGTGCGTTTCATGACTGCACCTCGGTCTCCCTGGAGCCCATCGCCCCAGGTTTCTCCGGCGCGGACACGTTCATCGTCAAGGCAACGTTGAAGGATTCGTTCGCAGGGCCCGAGCCGCGCCCGTTCTTCGCGAAGGTCGGCGGCTCAGCCGAGCTCCAGAAGGAGATGCAGGCTTTCAGCAGTTTTGCCGAGCATCATGTGCCTTGGTACCTGCGGCCGAACTTCGTTGCCGAGCGGACCACTTACGGGGTCGAACACGGGATTCTCGTCGGCACGTTCGTGCAGAACTCGTGTTCTCTCGCAGAAGCAGTTCGCACGCCGAACGGTGCGCGCCACATCAAGAGCTTGTTCGAAGAAACCCTGGCGGGTTTGCGGCAGCAAAAGCGAGCGACGGCGACTGCTTCAGAGCAAAGGTCGGTCGTGAGTGCCCTGAAGGATTTCTGCAAGCGCGAAAAGGTGCCGCCGCAGCGGTGGAAGGATGCCACCGCCAAGTTCGGCGGGGAGCTCGTGGACGCGGATACGCTTTGGTGGAGGCTGTTGGACCTTCCCAAGCGGGAGTGGCGCTGCTCCGCCATTCACGGCGACCTGCACGGGGAGAACGTGCGGGTGCGCAAGGAAGACGCAATCGTCATTGACTTTGCGCACGCCTCTACCGGGCCAGCCTGTGCAGATTTGGCTCACCTCGAGGTCTCATTGGTCTTCGACACGAGCAAGGGCGACCAGCAGGGCGACGATTGGCGACGCGTGGTCGACGGCTTGTACGAGTCCGACGCCATCTCGGCTAGCCTGACCCCTGGCGCCCCTGTACAGGGAAGCACGTGGATTCACGAGGCGGTTGCCGAAATCCGCGCCCTTGTGCCTGCATCGGTCGTGGATGCAGATGAGTACAAGCGGGTTTTGGCCGTGTACCTGCTGCGTCAGGCCAGCTATCCGGCCAGCAAGAAGTTTCCGGAGCACGATGAGTACCGGCGGACGTTCGCGTACTGGCTTGCGTGCCGGCTCACCGAGAGTCTGCAAGCCGAGGCTTCGTCTACAGTGGCGGTGCAATGAGTAAGCGAGCAGACCGGCTCACCTTCAAGGGTGAGGTCACCCACCGCCACGAGGCCGACGAACTCCTGGGCAAGCCAGGTGAGGCCGCCCTCGTGCGGCGCGGCGTGCTTCGTTCCATGGTCATGGCCTGCCCCGATGGTTGCGGCGAGATGCTGACCATCAACTTGGACGGCCGCGCGGGCAAGGCCTGGCGTTTCTACGCCCACGGTAACGACCTGTCGCTCTTCCCCTCGGTGTGGAGGGACAGCGGATGCGAAAGTCACTTCATCCTGTGGCGCTCGCGCATCTACTGGTGCGATTGGGGTGACGAGCTCGAGGTGCCCATGGTCGAAGTTGTAGCCAAGGTGCACGAAGCGCTGGGTCCGCAGCTCGAAAGCTACACGAGCATCGCCGAGCGGCTCGAGTTAGTCCCTTGGGCAGTGCTCTCTGCTTGCGGCAAGCTGCGGCGAGAAGGTCTCGCCGTCGAGGGCAAGGACAAGCTACGCGCCCACTTTATGAAAGCGCCGGGTCGCGGATAGCGCTCCTACGCGCCGAAGTGCTCATGGGCACTTACGCGTTACGGCATTCACATGCAGGAGTCACCTATAGCTTCGACGGACCGATGACGCGGGGCCGCGTCAACCGTGTCCGCGTATGTCAGCAGTTCACGCCAGACAAGACGTTGACTTGACCAGCACCGGCGCGTGGCGATGACTGGTATGTGGCCGAGACCGTGAATTCGGTTGGCGGCTGCCACCGGCAGCAACCGCTGCAAAGCTGACCTCTACCCGAGTGAGCCGAAAGACCGCATCGGGCACGTCTCGCGCTTTGACGGTTCGCTCTTCGCCGCAACGTTGTCCGTCGCTTCATGGCCGTCACTTCCAGTTCGCGGACGGCCGATCTTTTCGAGTGCGGGCGGCAGCAACGGGTCATGCTGCGCATCGACAGTCGGGTCTGCGGCACGAGATCGGCCGTCGTCTCCTTGCATGCCGGTGTTAGTGAGCGCGAGCGTCAGGTCTCATCCGGCCGGTGTGGCGACGAGCCATGAGCTTGCCCGTCGCGGCCGCGGATCGGCAAGGCCCACGCGCAGCGCCGCTGATCCAGATCAACGGCGGCGCGGGTGCGATGGATTGCCGCTCAGGCTCTCAGCCCAGCCAGCCCTTGATGCGGCCGGCCAGGGCCTCGCGGCTGATGCCGTAGCGCTCGTGCAGGGTCGGCAGGGCGCCTGCATCGAGGAAGGCGTCGGGCAGGCCCGCCAGCTGGAAGCCCGCGGGGTGGACCCGGTGGCGCAGCAGCGCGCTCGCGACCGCCTCTCCCAGACCGCCGATCACCGAGTGGTTCTCGGCGACCACGACGAGGCGCGCCTTGCGGCCCACCTCCTCGACGATGCGGGCCTCGTCCAGCGGCTTGATGGTCGGGCAGTGCAGTACCGCGACGCCCAGCCCGTCGGCCTGCAGCGTCTGGGCGACCTCGAGCGAGCGCATGGTCATGAAGCCGCTGGAGATGATCAGCACGTCAGCGCCGTCGCGCAGCAGCTTGGCCTTGCCCAGCTCGAAGCGGTAGTCGTATTCGTCGAGCACCAGCGGCACGTTGCCGCGCAGCAAGCGCATGTAGACCGGGCCCTGGTGGGCGGCGATCTGCGGCACGGCCTGCCCGATGTCCAGCGCGTCGCAGGGGTCGACGATGGTCAGGCCGGGGATGGCGCGCATCATCGCCAGGTCTTCGGTGGCCTGGTGGCTGGGGCCGTAGCCGGTCGTCAGCCCGGGCAGGGCGCAGCACAGCTTGACGTTGAGGTTTTCCTCGGCGATGACCTGGTGGATGAAGTCGTAGGCTCGGCGGGTGCCGAACACGGCATAGGTGGTGGCAAACGGCACCAGGCCCACCTTGGCCATGCCGCCCGCCGCCCCCATGAGCAGCTGCTCGGCCATGCCCATCTGGAAGAAGCGCTCGGGGTGGGCCTGTGCGAACAGGTGCAGGTCGGTGTACTTGGCCAGGTCCGCCGTCATGCCCACCACTTCGGGGTGGCTGGCGGCATATTCGGTCAGGGCCTTGCCAAAGGGCGCGGCCTTCACCCGCTGCCCTTCGGCCGCGATCGAGGCGATCATGGCCGAGGTGGTCAGGCGGGGTTTCTTTTCGGTCACGGCATTCATGCTCTTGCTCCTGGGCGTCAGGGACGGTTGGCGTCCAGCCAGTCGAGGGCCTGCTGCCACTCCGGCTGATCGACGCGAATGAAGTGGTTCTTCTCGCGGGCCTCGAGGAAGGGCACGCCCTTGCCCATCAGGGTGTCGCACAGGATCACGCGCGGCTTGGCATCGGGCAGCTGGCGCGCCGTGTCGAAGGCGCGCAGCACGGCGGGCAGGTGGTTGCCGTCCACGCGCTGCACATGCCAGCCGAACGAGGCCCATTTGTCGGCCAGGGGCTCGAAACCCAGCACCTTGGACGAGGGCCCGTCGGCCTGCTGGTTGTTGACGTCCACGATGCAGATGAGATTGGACAGACCGTGGTGGCTCGCGGCCATGGCCGCCTCCCAGGTGGAGCCCTCGTCCAGCTCGCCATCGGACATGGAGTTGTAGACGAAGGCCGGGTTGCCGCGCGTGCGCAGGCCCAGCGCCATGCCGACGCCGATGGGCAGGCCCTGGCCCAGCGAGCCGCCGGACATCTCCATGCCCGGGGTGTAGGTCGCCATGCCCGACATGGGCAGGCGGCTGTCGTCGCTGCCATAGGTCTCGAGCTCGGACTCGGGAACGATGCCCGCCTCGATCAGGGCCGCGTAGAACGCGATGGCATAGTGGCCGTGCGAGAGCAGGAAGCGGTCACGGCCGTCCCACTGCGGGTCATCGGGCCGGAAGCTGAGCGCGTGGCCATAGGCCACGGCCAGCACATCGGCGTAGCCCAGGGCCTGGCCGACATAGCCCTGGCCCTGCACCTCGCCCATGCGCACCGCATAGCGGCGGATGCGCCAGGCGCAGTGCGCGATCTCGGACAGTTTGTCCTGTTGGTTCGTCATGGATAGCTCCGGAACATGCATCACTTGAAGATCAATGCGGGGAAATAGGACACCAGCAGCAGAACGCCGAAGGCCACCAGGTAGAACGGCCCCAGCTCGCGCACCGTCTCACCCACCTTGACCTTGGCCACCGCGCTGGTGATGAACAGCGTGGTGCCCACCGGCGGGGTGTACAGGCCGATCGCCAGGTTCACGGTCATCATGATCCCCAGTTGCACCAGGTCCATGCCGATCGCATTGGCCAGCGGCACGAACACCGGCGTCAGCAGCAGCACGGCGGCCGGCAGGTCGATGAACATGCCGCAGACCAGCATCAAAAGGTTCATCAGCAGGATCACGCTCCAGCCACTGGAGAGATGGGCCTGGGCCCAGCCCACCACGCCATCGGGCATGCGGTCGAAGGTCAGCAGCCAGCCGATCGCGGCCGACGCCATGATCACCAGCAGCACCACCCCCGTGGCCAGGCCGGCCTCGACGACGCAGGCATGCAGGCGCTTGAAGCCCAGGTCGCGGTAAATGACGGCGGACACCACGCCGGCATACAGCGTGGACAGCACGCTGACCTCGGTCGGCGTGGCAATGCCGAAGCGCAGGAACACCACGATCAGCACGGGCAGCACGAGCGCCGGCGAGGCGTAGAGGAGTTGGCCTCGAAACACCGTCCAGTCCAGCTTGCGCATTTCGCGCGGGAAGTTGCGGCGCCTGCCGACCCACCAGCACACGGCCATGAAGCCGACGCACATCAGCAGGCCCGGCAGGATGCCCGCGACGAACAGGGCCGCAACCGAGGTGTTGCTCGACAAGGCGAACAGGATCATCGGGATCGAGGGCGGGATCAGGATGTCGATCGTCGCTGCCGCCGCCAGCGTGGCCGCCGAGAACGCTGGCGGGTAGCCCAGGCGCTTCTGCCAGGGAATCAGCAGCGAACCTATGGCCGAGGCATCCGCCACCGCCGAGCCGGAGACGCCGCCGAAGATGGTGGACGACAGCACGCCCACCTGGCCGGGGCCGCCGTGGAAGCGGCCGATCAGGCTGGAGAGCACACTGATCAGGGCCTCACCCAGCCGGCCCCCCATCATCAGCGAGCCGGTCAGCATGAAGAAGGGGATGGCGATCAGCGGGAAGCTCTGGACCTGGGCCACCATCTGCTGAACCAGCAGATCCAGCGGCACGCGATCCGAGGTCGCTGCGGCCGCCATGGCGGCGACCAGCAAGGCATGCGCGATCGGCACGGCGATCACCGCGGCACCGAGAAAAACGAAGAGGATCAGGGCAGTCATGTCGGTCCTTCTTTCACCAGTGAGCCTCGGGGACGCCCACGGCCGCTGATACCTGAGGTCCTTCGCGCCAGGCATTCCAGGCCGAAATCAAAGCCAGCAGGGACAGCATCAGCATGCCGCTCATGACGCAGGCGTAGGTCACCGAGCCCGGAATCTGCAGAATGGGCGACTTCTCGTCGTGCACGATCTCGAGCATGCGGTAGGTGGCCAGCGCCAAGGTGGCGTACAGGCCGCAGACCATCAGCCATCCCAGCACGGCCAGTCCCTGGCGCAAGTGGCCAGGCAGCTTTTCGACCAGGAAGGTGGTGGTGATATGTGCTCCGCGCTGCGCCGCCAGCACCACGCCGGCGGTCACGAGCCAGGGGAAGAGCAATTCAGGGACTTCGTTGGCCCACTGCAGGCTGGAGCCCGTGGCGTAACGCAACACGGTGTTGGCCGCCAGGATCAGGAAAATCACCAAAGTGCTGACCCACAGCAGCGCCTGGCATACGGCCGTGATGGCCCGCTCAAGATAATTCATGGATGGCTCCCGCCCGCACGCTCGACACGTGCGGGCCAGGGTTGATCAAAACGTTCAGCGTGCGGCGGCGATCACCTTCTTGAGGAAGGGACCGATAGGCGAAGCCAGCCACTTTTCATCCACGTTGGCCGTGGCCTTGGCAAACGGGGCCTTGTCGACAGCGTTGATCTGCACGCCCTTGGCCTTGAGTTCGGCCAGCAGCTTGTCGTCGCTCTCCTTGGACAGCTTGCGCTGCAACTGGGTGGCTTCGGCCGCGGCCTCCTGCAGGACCTTGCGATCCGCTTCGCCCAGGCGGTCCCAGACGCGCTTGCTCATGAGCAGCGGTGTCATCTCGTACTTGTGGCCGGTCAGCGAGATGTACTTGTTCACCTCGTAGAGCTTGCTGGCGTGGATGTTCATCAGCGGGTTTTCCTGGCCATCGACCACCCCCTGCTGCAGAGCCACGTACAGCTCGGCGAACTTGATCTGCTGGGCCTCGGCGCCGAGCGCCTGCATGATGTCCACGGTCACCGCGTCGGGCGGGGTGCGCATCTTCAGGCCCTTGAGGTCCTCGGGCTTGGCCAAGGGCCGCTTGCTGTTGCTCATGTGGCGGATGCCGTTGTCCCAGTAGCCCAGCACGACGAGCCCTTTCTCTGCGGACTTGTCGGCCAGCTCCTTGCCCAGCGGGCCATCCAGCACCTTCCAGACCTGGGGCAGGTCGCTGAACAGGAACGGCATGCCGAAGGCCGCGTACTCGGGCACGGCATTGGCGATGGCCCCCTGCGAGTTGGCACTGATGTCCAGCGCGCCGGTGCGCAGGGCCGTCACCATGGCCGCGTCGTCGCCCAGCTGGGCCGAAGGCGCGACCTGGATCTCGATGCGACCGTTGGACTTGGCCTTGGCCACTTCCGCCATCTTGAGGGCCGCTTCATGGCGCGGATTGCCGGGTGCAGCCCCGTGGCCGAGGGTGAGCTTGACGGCCTGGGCCGAAGCCATCGTCGAGATGGCCAGCAGCGCCGATGCCAGGAGCGTGCGACGCAGGGTGTTGAAGCGATTCATGATCTTGTCTCCTATAGGGTCTTGGGGGGAACTTCGGCCGAGGGCGGGTTCCGTCAGTGGATCAGCATGCCGCCGTTCACATCCAGCGTGACGCCCGTGCAGTACTTGGACAGGTCGCTGGCGAGGAACACCACGCAACCGGCCACGTCGCTGGGGTCGCCGATCCGCGCCAGCGGGATGCCGTCCAGGATGGACTGGCGCTTGTCCTCGGGAATCTTGCCCTTGTTGATGTCGGTGGCGATCAGGCCCGGCGTCACGCAGTTGACCCGGATGTTGTTGCCGCCGTACTCGCGGGCCATGGCACGGGCCAGACCCAGCACGCCGGCCTTGGCCGCCGAGTAGTGCGGGCCGCCCAGGATGCCGCCGCCGCGCTGCGCGGACACCGAGGAAATGCAGACGATGGAGCCGCTGTTCTGGGCCAGCATGAGCGGCAGCACGGCCTGGGAGGCATACAGCGTGCCGCGCAGGCTGACGTCCATGATGCGGTCGTAGTCCGCGCCGCTGATCTCGAGGAACTTCACGGGCTGGGTGATGCCGGCGTTGTTGACCAGGATGTCGACGCGGCCCAGCTGGGCCTTGATCTGGGCGACAGCGGCTTCGCACGAAGCCTTGTCGGTCACGTCGGCCACCAGGCCGAGGTGCTGGGGGCCGAGCCGGGCCGCTGCCCCCTGCGGCTCCGCCACCGCGAGGTCCAGGATCACCACCGTGGCGCCCTGCTCGGCCATCATGCGGGCGGTCGCGAAACCCAGACCGTTGATACCCGCGCCGCCGGTGATGACGGCCACCTTGTCTTTCAGCAGCATGCGTGTCTCCTTTGCTTGAACTGCGTTGATGAACTTGGCGCGATTCTGGGTGGCCGCTTGGTTGAAGACAAACGATATAAACTCAAGCTCAATTCAATTTCGTTCATGCTGCATTGCAGCAATCGAAGGCCTTTCTCAAACCATGATCCCCCCCTTGAGTGCCTTGCAGGCCTTCGAGGCCGTCGCCCGGCGCAAGAGCTTTGCGCTGGCGGCCAATGAGCTGCATCTCACCCCTTCTGCGGTCAGCCACCAGGTCGCCAAGCTCGAAGCTCTGCTGGGGCTGAGGTTGTTCGAGCGGTCGGCCAGGGGGGTGGAGCTGACCCCTGCAGGGCAGAACTATCTGCAGCGTGTGGGCAGCGCGCTTGGCGCGATCAATGCGGCCACGGAGGATTTGCGTCATGGCGTGCAGGACAGCTTGTACGTGCACTGCAGTCCCAGCTTCGCCAGCCTTTGGCTGATGCCGCGCATAGCGCGTTTCGCCCAGCTTTATCCAAAGACCTCGTTGATGTTGTCGGCCTCGCATGTCCATTCCGACTTCCAGGTCGGACAGGTGGACCTGGACATCCGTTACGGCTTGCCCAACTGGCCCCACCTGGAGGTGGAACCGATCTTCACGGAAAAGGTCCTGCCGCTGGCCAGCCCCGAGTTCATCCGTACCCATGCCCTGCACGAGCCTGCCGACCTGCTGCGCGTTCCGCTCATCCAGTCCAGCGTGAACGTGGCGCAATGGCCCGAATGGTTTTCGCGCTTCGACCCGGCCAAGCGTCCTGAGCGGATGGCGCTGCGTTTCGACCGCGCCATGATGAGTCTGGATGCGGCGGTGCAGTCACTCGGCGTGGCGCTGGAAAGCGCCAGCCTGGGTCAAGCCCTGATTGCCAGCGGGCGGCTGCAGCCCGTGTTCGAGGAGCAGATGAGCCTGGAGGTGCAGGCGCACTTCCTCGTCTATCCTGCGCGCCACGCGTCACGGCCCGAGGTCCGTGGCTTCATCGACTGGCTGCGCGAAGAGGCGCAACCCGCGCGCCCGCCGCGTGCCTGACTCTGCGTCGCGGGCCAAGCACTCGAGCATGGATGAGAACGATTCATCCACCCGTGAATATTCTTCGCTTGTATTCATGTGTTGAGGCCGGAAGAATCGCGGCCAGATCCTTCATCACCCAGGAGACATGCGCTTCGCCCCTGGCGCGGCGCAACACAGAATATGAGCGCGCACCCGCTGCAACCGCTGGCCCACGCCATCCGCTTTCTCTCCATCGACGCCATCGTGCGTGCCACCGAAGGCCACCAGGGCGTGCCTCTGGGCATGGCCGACATCGCCACCGCACTCTACGCCCGGCACCTGAAATTCAATCCCGCCGACCCCGACTGGTCGGACCGCGACCGCGTGGTGCTCTCCAACGGCCACGGCTCGATGCTGCTGTACGCGCTGCTGTACCTGACGGGCTACGAGCAGATCTCGCTGGAGGAAATCCAGCGCTTTCGCGAACTGGGTTCCCGCTGCGAGGGGCATCCGGAGCGGGACACCGCTTGCGGCATCGAAGTCACCACCGGACCCTTGGGCCAGGGCGTTGCCAATGCCTTCGGCATGGCGGTCGCCGAGGCCTATTTGAATGCCCGCTTTGGCGATGGGCTGGTCAACCATCGCACCTACGCCTTCGTGGGCGACGGCTGCCTGCAGGAGGGGATTGGCCAGGAGATGATCTCGCTGGCCGGGCACCTGCGTCTGTCCAAGCTGACCCTGCTGTGGGACGACAACCGGATCACCGACGACGGCAGCACGGCGCTGTCGATCAGCGAGAACGTCGCCGAGCGCTTCCGCGTGGCCAACTGGCATGTGGAGGAGGTGGACGGTCACGACATCGAGGCGGTGTCGGCTGCCTTGGCGGCAGCGCGTGCCGACGACCGACCGTCCATGATTGCCTGCCGCACGGTGATCGGCAAAGGCATCCCCCGGCTCCAGGGGCAGCGCGGCGGCCACAGCGCCCGCCTGTTCGAAGAGGACGCCCAAGCGGCCCGCGAGCTGCTGCAATGGCCGCACGGCGCCTTTGAAATTCCCGGGGACGTGCTGGCGGCCTGGCGCGAGGCGGGCCGGCGCAGCGGCGCCGAACACGCCGCCTGGCAATCGCGTGTGGCTGCGCTGCCTGCCGTCGAACGAGCGGAGTTCGAGCGCGTGATGCGCGGAGAGCTGCCCGAGGGATGGCAACAGGTCCTGCTGGACTACAAGCAGCGCGCCATCGCTTCGCCGCAGGAAACCGGCGGCATCCTGATCTCGGCCGAGATCAACGACCTGCTGGCCCCGGTCCTGCCCGAGCGCATGGTGGGCTGCGCCGACCTGGAAGCCCCGACCAGCCACAAGCGCGGCCTGCAGGCCTTCACCGCCAGCGACCGCGCGGGCGCCTATGTGCACTGCGGCGTGCGGGAGCATGTGATGGGCGCCATGGCCAACGGCATGGCGGCGCATGGGGGCATCGTGCCGCTGAGCGTGACCTACCTGGCGTTCTCGGACTACGAGCGCCCCGCGATGCGGATGGCAGCGCTGATGGGCTTGCCGGTCAAGTTCGTTTTCAGCCACGACTCCATTGGCGTCGGCAAGAACGGCCCGACCCACCAGCCGGTGGAAATCCTGGCTTCGCTGCGCGCCATGCCGAACATGCTGGTGATGCGCCCGGCCGACGCGGTGGAAGCCGCGGAATGCTGGGAGGTCGCGATGACCCACCGCGACGGCCCCGTCAGCCTGATCTTTGCCAGGCAGAACTTGCCGCCGGTGCGCCGGGAGCACACCCGCGAGAACCTGGCGCGTCGCGGCGGATATGTCTTGCAGGAAGCCGCCTGCGGCCCTCGGCAGGTCACGCTGCTGGCCACCGGCTCCGAAGTGGCGCTGGCGCTGCAGGCGCGCCAGCAACTGGAGGCGGACAGCATCGGCACCGCGGTGGTCTCGCTGCCATGCTGGGAGCTGTTCGACGCGCAGGATGCCGCCTATCGCCGACAGGTGCTGGGCTCGGCCGTGCGAGTGGGCGTGGAAGCCGCGTGCCGCCAGGGCTGGGACGCCTACCTGGGGGCCCGCGGCGGCTTTGTCGGCATGAAGGGTTTCGGCGCCTCCGGTCCGGCCGATGCCCTGTACCGCCTGTTCGGCATCACCGCCGACGCCGTCGCCGCCGAGGCGCGCCGCCTGCTCGACTGAACGGCCGCCGCTGGGCCGGGCGATGTTTGCCGGTCTTGCCAAATTTTGCCAAAGCGCCTAGGCTTGCGCCATGAGCACGATGAACATCTCCCTGCCCGACAGCCTGAAGGCCTTCGTGGACGAGCAGGTGAGCCAGCGCGGCTACGGCACCAGCAGCGAGTACCTGCGCGAACTGATCCGCCGCGATCAGGACAGGCTGCAACTGCGTGGCCTGCTGCTGGCCGGCGCGGCGTCCGGCCCCACGGCGCCGGTGGACGAGTCCTACTTCGAGGGGCTGCGTGAGCGCGTGCGCCGGGCAGCCAAGACCCGCGCGAGGGCGTGAAGGCCAAGCCCGTCATCCCGCGCGAGCGGGCCAGCCGGGACGTCGACGAGGCCTTGGCTTACTACCTCGGTGAGGGATCCGAACAGGCGGCGCTGGGCTTCATCGACGCGCTGGCGGATGCCTACGCCCATATCGGGCGCCATCCGGCCACCGGCTCGCCGCGCCATGCGCACGAGCTGAACCTCCCCGGCCTGCGCTCGTGGCCGCTGACGCGCTACCCCTACCTGGTTTTCTATGTCGAGCGCGCCGACCACATCGATGTCTGGCGCGTGCTGCACGGACAGCGGGATATTCCGGCTTGGATGCGGGAGCCGGATACGTTGTGATGGCGGTTTCTTCGCACCCGAGCGTAACGACACTTGCTTGTTAATCCCAGAACCGAAACCCCAGCCAGGCCACGCCCGCGACCGTGGCCAGCGGCACCGCCATCACGCTGGGCACGAAGAAAAAGGCGGAGACCAGGGGACTGGCCTGCTCGATCAGCCAGCCCAGGCCGAACAGCAGGCAGCCGCTGACCAGGTAGCGCTTGATGTAGCGCGGCAGCCAGCGCGACTGGCCCTTGTTGTAGCGCCAGGCCGCCGCACGCGCGAGCAGGTCGTACTCGCTGGCATCCTTGAACAGCCAGGCGAAGAAGAAATAGCGGTACAGCAGCGCGTGGAATGGGAGTTCCATCGGCGGTCACCTCCCGCCGCCAGATTACTCCGACCGCCGCCGCGGCTCAAGCGTGTTGGCGTACAAAGGCGCAAATACCTTCAGTCGCCGGCCTGCGCCGCGAACACTGCGAACCAGCCGCGTGCGTCGGTCCAGTGCCGGGTGGCGGCAAAGCCGGCCTGGCGCAGCAGGGCGTCGAAGTCGGCGAGCACCCACTTGTAGGAGTTCTCGGTGTGGATGCGTTCGCCGGCGGCGAAGCGCCGCTCGCCGCCGGGCCAGCGCAGCGTCAGCGCCTGGCGGGTTTCGAGGTGCATCTCGATGCGCGAGGCCGCGGCGTCGAAGAAGGCCCGGTGGCGCCAGTCGGCCAGCCGGAAGTCGCTGCCGGCCAGGGCGTTGACATGCAGCAGCAGGTTCAGGTTGAAGGCGGCCGTGACGCCCAGCGCGTCGTCATAGGCCGGCTCCACGATCTCGGCCGGCTTGGCCAGGTCCACCCCGATCAGCAGGGCGCCGCCGGCGCAGGCCGCACGGGCCTGGCGCAGGAAGGCCAGTGCCGCCTCGGGGCTGAAGTTGCCTATGCTCGAGCCCGGGTAGAACAGCAGGCGCGGGCCCTCCTGTGCGGCACCGGCCTCGGGCGGCAGCGCCAGCGACTGCGAGAAGTCCATGCCCACGCCCACGATGTCGAGCGCCGGGTGCTGGCGCTGCAGGCAGCCCAGGGCGTGGCGCAGGTAGTCGACCGAGATGTCCACCGCCACGTAGCGCCGTGGGCGCAGGGCCTCGAACAGGCGCGCGGCCTTCTCGCAGTTGCCCGCGCCCAGGTCCACCAGGGTGGCGCCCGCCGGCAGGTGGTCGGCCATCGCGGCGCCGTGCGCCGCGAAGATGCCGGCCTCGGTGCGCGTGGGGTAGTACTCGGGCAGCTCGGTGATCGCGTCGAACAGGCGCGAGCCCAGCGCGTCGTAGAGGTACTTGGGCGCGATGGAGGGGCGGGGCGCCTGCAGGCCGCGCAGCAGTTCCTCGCGCACCGCCGCGCGATCCTCGTGGTAGAGCTGGACGAAGCGGGGCAGGCGCGGAGCGGGGAGGGTGTCGGCCATGGCGCGAATGTAGCAGGGCGCGACGGGGAGGGTGTGACGGTCTTGGGGTCTAATCCGGGTTGTTGCATTTAGCGGAGGTCTTTTCATGTTCAACCCGTCCGTTTCGCGCGGCACCTTCCTCAAGGCGCTGGCTGCCGCCGCGCTGCTGGCCCTGGGCGCCCAGGCCTCAGCCCAGGCCGTGTTCCGCTTCACCGCGATTCCCGACGAGTCGCCGACCGAGCTCGCGCGCAAGGCCTCGCCCCTGGTCAAGTACCTGGAGGCCCGGCTGGGCATGAAGGTCGAGTTCACCCCGGTGACCGACTACGCGGCTGCGGTGGAGGTGCTGGCCAACAAGCAGGTCGACATGGCCTGGTTCGGCGGCTTCACCTTCGTGCAGGCCCAGGTGCGCTCGGGCGGCAAGGCCCAGCCGCTGGTGCAGCGCGAGGAGGACGAGAAGTTCCGCTCGGTCTTCATCACCACCGCCCCGGAGATCAAGACCCTGGCCGACCTCAAGGGCAAGAACGTGAGCTTCGGCTCCCAATCCAGCACCTCGGGCCACCTGATGCCGCGCAGCTTCCTGCTGGAAGCCAGGATCGATCCCGACAAGGACTTCAAGCGCGTGGCCTACTCGGGCGCGCACGACGCGACCATCGCCGCCGTCGCGGCCGGCAAGGTCGATGCCGGCGCGCTCAACATCTCGGTGTGGGAGAAGTTCGTCGCCGACAAGAAGGTCGACCCGGCCAAGGTGCGCGTCTTCTACACCACGCCGCCCTATTACGACTACAACTGGACCGTGCACGCCGACATGCCGGCCGCGACCAAGGACAAGCTGGCCAAGGCCTTCCTGGACCTGAGCCGCAACACGCCCGAAGGCAAGGAGATCCTGGAGCTGCAGCGCGCCACGCGCTTCGTGCCGACCAAGGCCGAGAACTACAAGGGCATAGAGGCCGCCGCGCGCAGCGCCGGCCTGCTCAAGTAAGCCCGGAGCTGAACCCATGATGCTGCGGCTGGACCAGGTCTCGGCGCGCCACCCGGCGGCCCGCGCGGCCAGCGCCGCGGCCCTGCGCCGGCTGACGCTGGAGGTGGCGGCGGGCGAGCAGCTCGCGGTGATCGGCCCCTCGGGCGCCGGCAAGACCACGCTGCTGCACTTGCTGGCCTGCGCGCTGCGGCCCTCGGAAGGCGGTCTGACGCTGGCCGGCCGCGACCCCTGGGCCCTGTCGCGCGGCGAGCTGCAAAGCCTGCGCGGCCAGCTGTTCCTGGCGCCGCAGGTGCCGCCGCTGCCGCCGCGCCAGCGCGTGGTTACGGCCGTGCTGGCCGGGCGCCTGCCGCAGATCGGCCTGTGGCACAGCCTGCGCAGCCTGTTCTACCCCACGGCCATCGCCGAGGCCGACGCCGCCCTGGCGCGCTTCGACCTCGGCGACAAGCTGTTCGCGCGCGTCGACCGGCTCTCGGGCGGAGAGCGCCAGCGCGTGGGCCTGGCGCGCGCCTTGGTCGCCGAGGCCAGCCTGTTGTTGGTGGACGAGCCGCTCTCGGCGCTGGACCCCACGCGCGCGGCCCAGGCCATTGCTTCGCTGACCGAGGCCGCGCGCGAGCGCGGCGCCACGCTGGTGACCACGCTGCACCATGTGGAGATGGCGCTGCGGCATTTCCCGCGCATCGTCGGCCTGCGCGAGGGCGAGCTGGCCTTCGACCTGCCGGCCAGCCAGGTCACACCCGAGCGGCTGCAGGCGCTGTACGCCCAGCACCTGGACGAGCTCACCGGGCCCGCGCCTTCGGTGCTGGATACGCCCGCGCCGCCGCCCCAGCCCGCGGTCATGCACTGCCGCTGAGCCATGGCTGCCGCCGCCGCTACCCCTGCTTCGCCCGCGCGGCGCGACCCGGCCTGGCAGGGCAGGCTGTTCTGGACCCTGGCCGCCGGCCTGCTGCTGTGGCCGCTGCTGGTGCTCAGCGAGTTCCGGCCCTGGGTGCTGTGGTCGCCCGAGAGCCTCAAGCCCACGCTGAACTTCCTGGCCGACTTCGTGCCGCCCAAGCTCGAGCCCGACTTCCTCTGGCTGGTGGCGCGCGAGACCTGGCGCACCGTGGCCATGGCCACGGCCGGCATCGCGCTGGCCCTGGTGCTGGCCATACCGCTGACCCTCATGTCGGTGCGCGTGCTCTCGATCTCGGGCCTGGCCGGCCGCATGGCCGCCGGGCCGGCGGTCGTCCGCGCGGCGGTGCGCTGGCTGCTGATCGTGCTGCGCAGCGTGCCCGAGCTGATCTGGGCCCTGGTCTTCGTGCGCGTGGTCGGCCTGGGCCCCACGGCCGGCGTGCTGGCCATCGCGCTGACCTACGGCGGCATGCTGGGCAAGGTCTACGCCGAGATCCTGGAGTCGGGCGAGACCGACGCCACCAAGGCCCTGCTGCGCAACGGCGCGGGCCGCCTGCAGGCCTTCTTCTACGGCCTGCTGCCGCAGAACGCGGCCGAGCTCACCAGCTACACGGTCTACCGCTGGGAATGCGCGATCCGCTCCTCGGCGGTGCTGGGCTTCGTGGGCGCCGGCGGCCTGGGCCAGGAGATGGATTCGTCCATGAAGATGTTCAACGGCTCCGAGGTCGCGACCATGCTGCTGGTCTTCATGGCCCTGGTCTGGCTGGCGGACCGGGCCAGCAGCTGGTTGCGCAAGGCCTTGGGCTGAAGCGTAGACATGATGCAGGAAGAACGGACATGAGCGCCACCGGGCCGCCCCAAGGCGCGATGCCCCCCCCGGGGGGCAGCGAGGACACGGCCGTGCCGGGCGTGGGGGCACGTTCAGCCGCGAACGAGGTCTATCGCCTGCCGCCGCCGCTGTTCGACGCGCGCTGCAAGGCCTGCTGGTTCGTCGCCGGCCTGGTCGTGCTCACGCTGCTGAGCTTCTGGTCGCTGGACCTGCAGTGGGCCAGGTTCATCTCGCTGGACGCGCTGCGCAAGATGGGGCGCTTCCTCGGCGAGCTGCTCTCGCCCAACACCGAGGCGGTTTTCCTGAAGAAGCTGCTGCCGGCCACGCTGGAGACCCTGGCCATGTCGGCCGTGGGCACGCTGCTCGCGGCCGTGCTGGGCCTGCTGCTCGCGCTGCCGGCCAGCAAGACCCATGCGGGGGACCCGGCGCGCTGGCGCGGCGCCACGCGGCTGCTGCTCAACGCGCTGCGCAGCATCCCCGAACTGGTCTGGGCCGCGCTGCTGCTGATCGCGGCCGGCCTGGGGCCGCTGGCCGGCACGCTGGCTCTGGCGCTGCACACCAGCGGGGTATTGGGCCGGCTGTTCGCGGAAGCCGTCGAGAACGCGCCCGAGGGCCCGGCGTTTGCGCTGCGGCTGCGCGGCATCGGCGAGGGGCGGGTGTTCTGCTACGCGACCCTGCCGCAGGTGCTGCCCCAGCTCATGAGCTACACCCTGTACCGCTGGGAGAACAACATCCGCGCCGCCGCCGTGCTGGGCGTGGTCGGCGCCGGAGGCCTGGGCCAGATGCTGGCCTTCCACATGGGCTTGTTCCAGATGGGCGAGACGGCCTCGGTGCTGGCCGCCATGATGGCCCTGGTGTCCTTGGTCGACGCCTGCAGCTACGCGGCGCGCCGCCTCATGGCGCGCTGACGCTGGCGGTGGCCGTGCGGCCGAAGGCGATGTCGCCGACGAAGCCGAGGCTGCGGTCCGCCGTGTTGTCGGCGTCGGCGCCGATCAGCACCCCCTCCAGCGCCGGCACCGTGCCGTTTTCCGGATTGAAGGCGCGCAGGAAGTCGGCGTGGATGTCGCGTTCGTGCATGACCCACTGGCGCAGGCGCTGCTCGCCGCTGTCGAGCACGATCATGCGCAGGCTGGCGGTGAAGGCGTTCTTCAGCACGGTGCCGACCGGCATCGCATGGTCCCAGACATAGCAGAGCGTGGCCGAGGGCAGGGCCTCGCCGCTCATCGCGCGACCTGCGCGCAGCAGTTGCCGGTCCATGAAGCCGAGCTGGTCCATGGGCAGGTCGAACAGCACGCAGACCTTGAGCGGCGAGTCGTCGCCGCGCTTGACTCTGAGGTCGGTATTGAGCAGCGGCTCGTCCAGCCGCCAGCGCCAGCGCAGCAGGGTGCCGGGCGCCGGCGACGCCTTGGCCAGCGCGTGCACCAGGGTGCCGTAGGACTTCTGCGCTTCCACGCGCAGCACCTTGCCGCCGTCGACCTCGGCGATCTGGAAGCTGGTCAGCGGCTTCTTGTCCTTGAACACGCTGACCACGCGCCAGGGCGCCGGCGGATCGCCGGGCGGTGCACTGGAAAACGGCGCCACGGTCTGTGCCTGCGCCCAGCCCAAGCAGGCGGCCAACAGGCCGGCTGCGCCCCTTTGCCACCTCCATCGCAACTGCTTCATGACACATCTCCCGATCTGTCATTTGTAGCGCCTGCGGCGCTTTGTTTCAAACCGCAACCGTCAAATCCAAGGCGGTTTGGTTGCGGCCGATGCTCAGTTCAGCAGCGCCTGGGCGAATTCGCGCGCGTCGAAGGTCTCGAGGTCCTCGAGCTTTTCGCCGACGCCGATGAAGTAGACGGGCACCGGCTTCTCGCGCGCGATCGCGGCCAGCACGCCGCCCTTGGCCGTGCCGTCGAGCTTGGTGACGATCAGGCCGGTCAGCTGCAGGGCCTCGTCGAAGGCGCGCACCTGGGCCAGGGCGTTCTGGCCGGTGTTGCCGTCGATCACCAGCAGCACCTCGTGCGGCGCCGTGGCATCGGCTTTCTGCACCACGCGCTTGATCTTGCGCAGCTCCTCCATCAGGTGCAGCTGGGTCGGCAGCCGGCCGGCCGTGTCGACCAGCACCACGTCCTTGCCGCGCGCGCGGCCGGCGCTCACGGCGTCGAAGCTCACGGCCGCCGGGTCGCCGCCCTGCTGGCTGACGATCTCGACCATGTTGCGGTCGGCCCAGACCGAAAGCTGCTCGCGCGCGGCGGCGCGGAAGGTGTCGGCCGCCGCCAGCAGCACGGTCGCGCCCTCCTGGGCCAGGTGCTTGGTCAGCTTGCCTATCGAGGTGGTCTTGCCCGCGCCGTTGACGCCGGCGACCATGATCACCGTGGGCTTGTGCTCGCCGATCACCAGGGGTTTTTGCAGCGGCGCCAGCAGCTCGGCGATGGCGTCGGCCAGCAGGGCCTTGACGGCGGCCGGCTCGGTGGCCTTGGCTTGCTTGACGCGCTGCTTGAGGTCGGCCAGCAGCTGCTCGGTGGCCTTGACCCCGGTGTCGGCCATCAGCAGGGCGGCTTCCAGCTCCTCGTAGAGCGCGTCGTCGATCTGGGTGCCGGTGAACACCGTGGCGATGCTGGAGCCGGTCTTGCGCAAGCCGGCGCTCAGGCGCTCCAGCCAGCCCTTGCGCTCGGCGGCCGGTTCGGGGGCCGGCGGCGCGGTCTGGGGCGCGACGGGTGCCGTGGCCGCCGCGGGCACGCCGGCCGCGGCCGGCGCGGGCGCTGCCGCGGGTTCCACGGC
>NZ_SCMM01000021.1:0-73727 GCF_005503345.1 Ramlibacter sp. 2FC | reverse complement strand
GGTGGGGTCATGGTCGGGCAGGCGCGCGGTCCTGGCGCGGGCGGGCGGAGGCGTCCGCGGCCGCGCCGGCACGCCGGAAGCTGACGAAGAATTCATTGCCTTGCGCGGACCCGTCCGGCCTGCGGCGGCGCGTGCGCTCGTAGCCGATCGCGGCGCCGTGTCGTTCGCAGAGCTCGCGGCAGATGAACAGGCCAAGGCCGCTGGAGCGGCTCTCGGACGAGAAGAAGGGCTCGAACAGATGGCGCTGCACCGCCGGCTCCAGCGGCACGCCGTCGCTCCAGACGCGCAGGCGCACGTCGCCGCCGGCGCGCGCCTCGGTGCCGACCTGGATCGCGCCGCGTCCCGGCCCGGCGTAGCGCAGCGCGTTGTCCAGCAGGTTGATCAGCACGCGGCGCAGGTGGTCGGGCGCGAAAGCCACCTGCGTGCCGGCGGCCTGCAGTTCCAGCGTGATGCGCTCGCTGCAGGCGTTCTGCTGCATCCATTCCTCGCAGGCGGTGGCCGTGGTCTCGTCCAGCGGCGTGCTGACCGCCTGCGCGCCTCCGCCCTGCGGCTCGACCCGTGCCACGTCCAGGATGTCGTCGACGATCTGCGCCAGGCGCTGCGCGTTCTGCTGCACCATGGCCGTGAGCTGCCTGTGCGCGGGCTGCGACAGGTCCTCGTCGAGCAGGGCGTTGGCCTGGGTGATGGCTGCCAGGGGATTGCGTATCTCATGCGCCACCGCGGTCGACATGCGGCCCATGGCGGCCAGCTTCTCGGTGCGCAGGCGCGCCTCCATCTCTCGCAGGTCCTGCAGGAACACCACGCACAGGCCGCCGGAGGGGTTGTGCAGGGGCGCGGTCAGGCGGGTGCGCGCATGCAGCCGCCGCCGCGGCAGGCCGGTGTGGGAGATGCTCAGCTCGGCCGTCTGGGCGTGTGCCGAGGCGAGGCTGAGCTGGGCCAATTCGGACAGCGGGCCCCAGGCGGCCTCGTCGCCGAGCGAGAAGGGCGGGTGCTTGGCGGGCCCGTTCCGGCCCAGCATCTGACGGGCCGAGGGGTTGGCGGCCCGCACCACGTTTTGGCTGTCGATCACCAGCACACCGTCGGTCAGGCTGTCGATCACCAGCTCGTTGACCAGGGTCTGCGCCCGCGCCTCCAGGCGGTTGCGCCGCGAGGCCCGCTCCTCGCGCACCAGGCGCGAGGCCAGCTGGTTGGTCAGGAAGGCCACGATGAACAGGCCGCTGCCGGCCAGGCCCGCCTGCAGGAAGCGCGTGGCCGTGTCCGCGTACTGCGCGGCGGCCGACTGCCACCAGGCGTCGGCCAGCAGCAGCAGGGTCACCGCGGCCGTGCTGCCCAGCGCCAGCGCGGCCGAACCCATGACCGAGGCGAGCAGCACCGGCAGGGCAAACAGCGGCGTGTAAGTGATGCCGCCGGCCAGCAGGAACTGCAGCACCGAGAAAGCGACCACGTCCACGGCGATGGTCGAGGCCCACTGCGGATCGAAGCGCGGGCCGGGCGGCTGGGGCCGCGCCAGCAGCCGGACCAGGAGGGTGGCGCCGAGGTAGAGCAGGCACAGGCCGACCAGCCAGCCCGGCACCGCCCGGCCCAGGACGTAGATCGTGCCCTGCAGCAGCAGCAGCACGGCCGCGATCGCGACCCGCGCCGTCATGAAGCCGTGCCACAGGCGCCGGAAGGCTGGCGGGTCGGCGTACAGCGCGGACATGCGGTCCTGCGCCAGCGGACTGAGCCAGGAGGCTGCGCCGGCGCCGCGCGTCGTGCTGGTCATTCAGCCCTCGGCCTGCTGGCGGTGCGCCGCGCAGCAATACAGCCCGCGCCGACCTTGCACCGCCTCCGACTTGGGCAGGTGCAGGGCGCAGAGCGCGCAGCGCGTCATCTCCTGCGCGGCGGGTGGCTTGGTGCCGGTGTCGGGGGGCGGCGTCTGCCGCGAGGACAGCTGCCGGCTCTGGCGCCAGCCCCAGGCGCCGACCAGCACCACCAGCAGCACCAGCAGGTATTTCATGCGGCGGGCCCCAGCAGCACTTCCATCACGAAGCGTGAGCCGGCGTAGGCCAGCAGCAGCAGGCCGGCGCCGATGTAGAGCACGCGCACCGCGCGCCGGCCGCGCCAGCCGAAGCGCGAGCGGCCCACCAGCAGCGCGGCGAAGGCCAGCCAGGACAGCAGCGAGAACACGGTCTTGTGGTCCCACCGCCAGCGCGCGCCGCTGGCGCCATACAGCTGCTCGCCGAACAGCCAGCCGGCCACCAGCGTGGCCGACAGCAGCACGAAGCCGGCGGCGACGAAGCGGAAGGTCAGGCGTTCCAGCGTCAGCAGCGGCAGGCCGCTGTGCGCGTCGGCGGCCTGGCGGATCTGCTTCTCTGCGCGCGTCATCAGCCAGGCGTGCGCGACCGCCGCCGCGAACAGGCCGTAGGACGCGATGCCCAGCGCCCAGTGCAGCGGCAGCCAGGGCGAGGCCGAGGCGTGCAGCGGCTGGCCCGGAAACACCAGGGCCAGCAGCACGGCCACCGCACCCAGGCCGGCCAGGGCCCAGCGCGCGGTCAGCTGCGGAAACATCTGGCTTTCCACCACGTAGACCGTCAGCACCAGCCAGGCCGTGATCGACAGCGCGGGTGCGAAGCCGAAGCGCGGCGTCTCGCCGAGCAGGGCCCAGGCCAGCACCAGCGCGTGCAGCAGCCAGGCCAGCAGCAGCGCCGTCCGGGCGGTCGCGGCACCCAGCCGGGAGGCGGCGGCGGCCGGTACCGCATAGGCCGCGGCAGCGGCCGCGCTGAGCAGCAGGCTGACGGGGGACACACTGGCTAAAATCATGGGTACAGTTTAGCGTTTCGCTTCTTCCGGCTGCCGCCGGCCCCAACCTCGTCCCGCCCGCCGGGAGTCCCCCCGGAACACCGCCATGGCCTCCGCCCTTACCGACAAACTCTCGCGCCTGGTCAAGCAGATCAGCGGCCAGGCGCGCATCACCGAATCCAATGTGGCCGACATGCTGCGCGAGGTGCGCATGGCCCTGCTGGAGGCCGACGTGGCCCTGCCCGTGGTGCGCGACTTCATCGCCCGCGTGAAGGAAAAGGCGCTGGGCCAGGAGGTCATGGGCTCGCTCAAGCCCGGCCAGGCCCTGGTCGGCATCGTCAACCGCGAACTTGCGGCGACCATGGGCGAAGGCATCAGCGACCTCAACCTCGCCACCCAGCCGCCTGCCGTGATCCTGATGGCCGGCCTGCAGGGCGCGGGCAAGACCACCACGGTCGCCAAGCTGGCCAAGCACCTGATAGAAAAGCGCAAGAAGAAGGTGCTGACGGTCTCGGGCGACGTTTACCGCCCGGCCGCCATCGAGCAGCTCAAGACCGTGACGGCCCAGGCCGGCGCCGAGTGGTTCCCGAGCTCGGCCGAGCAGAAGCCGCTGGACATCGCGCGCGCCGCGCTGGATCACGCGCGCCGCCATTATTTCGACGTGCTGCTGGTCGACACGGCCGGCCGCCTGGCGATCGACGAGGCGCTGATGCGCGAGATCCGCGAGCTGCACGCGGCGCTGAACCCGGTCGAGACCCTGTTCGTGGTCGACGCCATGCAGGGCCAGGACGCGGCCAACACCGCCAAGGCCTTCAAGGACGCGCTGCCGCTCACCGGCATCGTGCTGACCAAGACCGACGGCGACTCGCGCGGCGGCGCGGCGCTGTCGGTGCGACAGATCACCGGCGCGCCGATCAAGTTCGCCGGTGTCAGCGAGAAGATCGACGGCCTGGAGGTGTTCGACGCCGAGCGCCATGCGGGACGCATCCTGGGCATGGGCGACATCGTGGCCCTGGTCGAGCAGGTCACGGCCGGCGTGGACATGGAGGCCGCGCAGAAGCTGGCGGCCAAGGTCAAGAGCGGGGCCGGCTTCGACCTCAACGACTTCCTGGCCCAGATCCAGCAGATGAAGCAGATGGGCGGCCTGTCCAGCCTGATGGACAAGCTGCCGGCGCAGATGGCGGCCAAGGCCAGCGAGGCCGACCTCTCGCGCGCCGAGAAGGACATCGCGCGCAAGCAGGGCATCATCCACAGCATGACGCCGCTGGAGCGGCGCAAGCCCGAGCTGCTCAAGGCCACGCGCAAGCGCCGCATCGCCGCCGGCGCCGGCGTGCAGGTGCAGGAGGTCAACCGCCTGCTCAAGGAATTCGAGCAGATGCAGGAGATGATGAAGAAGATGAAGGGCGGCGGCCTGATGAAAATGATGAAGCGCATGGGCGGCATGAAGGGCATGGGCGGCCTCGGGGGCGGCGGTTTCCCCGGTCTGCCGCGCTGAGCCTGCTGGCTGCGCGGCGCATGCGCGACCTGCTGTTCGTCTACGGCACCCTGCTGCCCGGCCTCAGGCTCCATGCGGCCATGCAGGGCGGCTTGCCGCGCGGCCCGGCAAGCTGCGAAGGACGGCTGTTCGACCTCGGCGACTACCCCGGCCTGCGGCCGGGGCCGGGCCGGGTGATCGGCGAGCTCTACGAGGTCGACGATGCCCTGCTGGCGCGGCTCGACGCGGTCGAGGAATACCAGCCGGCCGATCCCGCCGCCTCGCTGTACCTGCGCCAGCGCGTCGCAGTGCAGAGGCGGGTGGATGGCGCAACGGTCCAGGCCTGGGCCTATCTCTACAACCGCAGCGCCGCAGGCTGCGCCCGCATCCCGCACGGCGACTACTGGCGCTACCTCAGCGAGCGCGGCGGCTGAGCGGGCGCAGTTGAAAGCTCATTTAATCCGATAGCTTCACGCACGAATGCCGATTCGTCCATCACGCCCTGAGATGTTGTGCCGCACAACTTTTTTTTGTTGATGTCGGAAACGTATCGAAGAGTCGCCAGTGTTTGGCCATCACGGCGATCGGACACGATCAAATCTACCTGGCGCAGATGGAAGTCTTTGTCTGAAGACCCAGCGGTTGAAATCTTGTAGCGGACAAGTGCGTCCGCGGTCAGTTCGGTGATGCCGAGATGGGGGGCGTTATTCCCGTTTGAAAGCCGCACGTATGAGAAATTGCTGCTGCCCGGACAACCTACGTTGACTCCGCAGCGAACTTCTGTGAATTCAATCGCCGACGGAAACGCCGGCATGTGATAGCCGCTTGACATGATTCGTCCGCTTGATGCGACTTGAAACGTGTTCAAGAACGGTCGTGCACTTCCCTCCCAGTCGTAAGCGATTGAATGAACGGGATTTGCCGGTTTTGCCAAGAATCTGGGACCAGCGGATTTGCATGCAAGCTGGAACTCTGGTGAGGGCGATTTGAGGTCGCTTACTGCCAGAGCTCCCAGCTTGACAGCCATGCCCACAAGGCCGGCTGCCGGCCACGTCAAAAATGCAATAAGCAGACCGACATCGTTCTTGCCTCGCGCGCACATGGCCCAAGACGCATACGTGAAAGACAGTGTCCAGATTCCTCCAAGGATGAAGAAAAGCCAGCCATTTCCTTCACTTCCGCTGCCGGGGCTGCCGCGAGCATTGAAGAGGCAATCAAGCCGCCGACATTGAGTAGAGTAAGTAAAAAGACGCCAATTTGTGCCATGTTCTCCTCCCTTGCTCAGGTGTCCGAATTTCTGTTGTTGGGTCGCACTTGTGCGCGCCACACTGACACCGTACATGATAGGCATCATGACACTGTTGTCTGATTGCTTTCTCTCGCTCTACCCGTCGAATTCGGGTGGGTTGATGCACTGACTCATGCCCAAGCTATGAACGGTGTCAGACTGTGCAGTGGAATCAGCTGACGGGTGAATCCACCATTACTACCCGGCCGCGCAGCGAATGCGGCAGCGCCTCGGTGATCGTTACCTCGATCATCTGGCCCACCAGGCGCGCCGCATTCGGACCGCCGGGGAAGTTGACGATGCGGTTGCACTCGGTGCGGCCCATCAGCTCGTTCGGGTCCTTGCGCGAAGGGCCCTCGACCAGGATGCGCTGCAGCGTGCCGACGCGGCTCGCGCTGATGCGGCGCACGTTGTCCTCGATCGCGGCCTGCAGCTGCTGCAGCCGCTTGAGCTTCACCTCGTGCGGCGTGTCGTCTTGCAGGTTAGCCGCCGGCGTGCCGGGGCGCGGACTGAAGATGAAGCTGAACGAGGCGTCGTAGCCCACGTCGGCGATCAGCTTCATCATCTTCTGGAAGTCCTCCTCGGTCTCGCCGGGGAAGCCGACGATGAAGTCCGAGCTCAGCGAGAGCTCGGGGCGGATCGCGCGCAGCTTGCGGATCGTGCTCTTGTACTCCATGGCCGTGTAGCCGCGCTTCATGGCCATCAGGATGCGGTCAGAGCCATGCTGCACCGGCAGGTGCAGGTGGCTCACCAGCTGCGGCACGCTGGCGTAGACCTCGATCAGGCGCTGGGTGAACTCGTTGGGGTGGCTGGTCGTATAGCGTATGCGCTCGATGCCGGGAATCTCGGCCACATACTCGATCAGCAGGGCGAAGTCGGCGATCTCGGCCGTTTCACCCATCTTGCCGCGGTAGGCATTGACGTTCTGGCCCAGCAGGGTCACTTCCTTGACGCCCTGGTCGGCCAGGCCCGCGATCTCGACCAGCACGTCGTCGAAGGGGCGGCTGACCTCCTCGCCGCGCGTGTAGGGCACGACGCAGTAGCTGCAGTACTTGCTGCAGCCCTCCATGATGGAGACGAAGGCGCTTGCGCCCTCGACGCGCGCGGGCGGCAGGTGGTCGAACTTCTCGATCTCGGGGAAGCTGATGTCCACCTGGGGTCTGGCCTGGCGCTCGCGCGCGGCCAGCAGCTCGGGCAGGCGGTGCAGGGTCTGCGGGCCGAACACCACGTCCACGTAGGGCGCGCGCGCGATGATGGCCTCGCCCTCCTGGCTGGCGACGCAGCCGCCGACGCCGATCAGCACGCCCTTTTGCTTGAGGTGCTTGACCCGGCCCAGGTCGGAGAACACCTTCTCCTGCGCCTTCTCGCGCACCGAGCAGGTGTTGAACAGGATCAGGTCGGCTTCTTCCACGTTGTTGGTGGGCTCGTAGCCCTGGGCGGCGTGCATCACGTCGGCCATCTTGTCCGAGTCGTACTCGTTCATCTGGCAGCCGAAGGTTTTGATGAAGACTTTCTTGGTCATGGGGGCCTCGTGCGATAGGCGGTCAAATGGGAAGGGCGCCGCGCCGGTGCGGCGTCGGGGCTCTCGGGCCCGGTGCTTCAGCGCTGGGGCAGGCCCGGTAGCAGGTGGTAGGGCGTCTTGCCGTCGTCGCGCGGCGACTGGCCGCTTTCCGAGCCGAACAGGAAGTTGCGCACGGAGCGGGCGCCGGCGCGCTTTTCGCGCGCCTCCTCGGCGCTCAGGATCCAGACCTCGTGCAGCAGGCCGGCGCCGTCGCGCCGGTAGTTCACCGTCAGCTCCTGGCCGACCAGGGTGGCCGAGAGGGCCAGCAGGTTCTGCGTGTCGCGGATGCGCGCGCCCGGGGCGAGGCGGTCGGCCCGGCCGTCGAGCAGCACCTCGGGCGGCGCCGTCACCACCAGTGTGCCGCGCAGGGCGTTGGCCGGGAAAGGCCGGCTTTCGGCCTGGGCCGCGACGGGCAAGGCCAGGGCGGCCGCCAGCGCGAGGCCGGCGGAGCCTTGAAGGAGGGTTGAAAAAGACTTCAGGCAGCGGTTCATGGTATCTGTCCAGAGGCTGTGCGTGCGCAAGTGTATCCGCGCGCGCAGCGGTGCGAGCGCGCAAGGTCTTGGGAACCCGGCGGCCCGGCCGGCGCTCGCCAAAGGCCCCGCTACCCGCAGCGGCATGGGCTGGAGCGAAACCCGGTGGCGGTGCACAATGCTTGGCTCCTGCACAGCTCGGCTAGGAGGTCCAGATGGCATTGACGCACGATCAGGCAATCGAGGTCGCGGTCTACGTGCTGCACCACTCCGGCGAGGACCGGCGCATCACCTCGGGGGAGATCATGAACCGGGCGATCGAGCCGGCCCTGCGCGCCCACTGGCTGCAAAAGGGCATCGAACTGCCCTGGGACCCGGCCGAGGACCGGCAGGGTTTCGCGCAGACTCTGACGCACAGGCTCAAACACCATGTGAGCCAGACGCCGGCCCACGAGCGCGTCGTGGAAGGCTCGGAGCAGGGCTGGGCGCTGGGGCCTGGCGCCAAGCGCCGCCCCTAGGGCCGCAGCCGGCCCGGGGGCGGGAGGCCCCGGATCGGAAACGTCGCGCATGGGCATCCTCGTCGGCACCGCCTCCTGGACGGACAAGTCGCTGATAGCCTGCGGACGCTTCTACCCGCCCGAGGCCAGGACGCCCGAGGCGCGGCTGCGCCACTACGCCTCGATCTTTCCACTGGTCGAGGTGGACAGTAGCTACTACGCCCTGCCCAGCGCGGCCACGGCCCAGCTCTGGGCCGAGCGCACTCCGGCGCACTTCGTCTTCAACGTCAAGGCCTTCAGGCTGTTCACCGGCCACGCGACCGAAACCAAGGTGCTGCCCAAGGACATCCAGCAGACGCTGGGTGCCAGCCGCCGGCTCTACGACCGGGCGGTGCCGCCCGAGGTGCAGGCCGAGCTGTGGCGGCGCTTCGTCGAGGCGCTGGCGCCGTTGCGCCATGCGGGCAAGCTGGGCCTGGCGCATTTTCAGTTCCCGCCGTGGGTGGTGTGCAACCGGGAGGGCCGCGAGCGGGTTCGGAGCTGCGTCGAGCACATGGCCGGCCATGTCTGCAGCATCGAGTTTCGCCATCGCTCCTGGTGGCGCGACGCGGAGCGCAGCGCGGGCACCCTGGCCTTTCTGCGCGAGCTGGGCACGGTGCACACGGTGGTCGACGGGCCGCAGGGCGCCGACAACAGCGTGCCCGCCGTGTGGGAGGTCACGCATCCCGATTACGTGCTGCTGCGCCTGCATGGGCGCAATGCCCCGGCCTACAACCAGCCGGCCGCCTCGGCGGCCGAGCGCTTCGATTACGACTACAGCGAGCAGGAACTGCGCGAACTCGTGGCCGAGGCCGTACGCCTGGCCTACAAGGCGAGGAACGCGCATGTGGTCTTCAACAACTGCGAGGAGGACAAGGGCCAGCGCAACGGCGCGACGTTCATGAAGCTGCTGGCAGGCCGAGCCCAGGCGGGCGGCATGTCTTGACCGCCTGGTGGCTGGAAACGAAAAAACCCCGCCACCTTTCGGATAGCGGGGTTTCCTTGTTGTTGTTCTGGTGGCGCTTCACGGATGCGCCCCCAAAATCCCTGGATTTTCCAGAAAAGTCATTGAAATCAATGGCTTGTGAGCGTGCCTGCCGTACCGGTTTGCCGGCTGATGCACCACCTAAGTGTACCGGACTGGGACACGTTGAACCGCTCTCACCGCACGGACCATGCGATGGGCGGGCTCATTTCTGGAGCCGAAATTTGGGCAGAAAGCGTCCTCGATTGTTCCTGCCTGCCGAACGGGTGTAACAGAGAACACATTGCAAAGCCCGGATTGGGGCCTTGCCTGCAAGCTTCAGCCGCCGGACAACTCGACCAGCAGCGCCTTGGCCTCTTGCAGGTCCGGCGTGTTGAAGCCCTCGGTGAACGCCTGGTAGACCTCGTCCAGCATCGCGCGCGCCTCGGCCGGCTTGCCTTGCCGCTGCCAGAGCCGCGCCAGGCTCGTCGACGCGCGCAGTTGCAGCGACTTCGCGCCTTGGCGCTTGGCGACCGCGATCGCCTGCGCGAAGCAGGCCTCGGCTTCGTCACTGCGGCCGTCTTCTTGCCCCTCGCCGACCACTCGCAGCAGCATCAGCTCGCCCCGCAGCCGGTACAGCTCGGCCTCGTACGCGCGCTCCTGGGTCCGCTCCATCACCTCCAGCGCCTCGTCCAGTGTTCTGAGCCCGGCCTCGGCCTGTCCCGCCTTGCCATAGGCCTCGGCCAGCAGCGTCAGGAAATGCGTGCGCCGAAGCTCGGCGCCGGTGGCCTGGTAGGCGCTCAGGCCCTGCTGCATCTTCTCGATGCCTTCTGCCGCGCGTCCCCGTGCGGCCAGTGCCCAGCCGGAGAGGATGGTGCCCCAAGCCAAGATGAACGGAAGGCCGTGCTCGGTCGCCAGGGCCAGGAGTGCTGTCGTGAGCTGGTCGGTCGTCTGCGCCTCGCGGCGCTGCAGATGAAGCTCGGCCGCGAAAATCAGGGCAGTGGCCGAAGCAGGGGGGTGGGAAAGGGTCTGAGCCAGGACGAGCATCTCCTGGCTGCGCGCGAGGGCTTGATCCGGAAAGCCGAGCAGCCACAGGTCCAGGGCCAAGATGGCCAGCCCCGCCACGCCGGGCTCCGATCCGGAGAAGAAGGCAGGCGAGTCGTGCTGCCTAGGGTCATAGAGGGCCAAGGCCTGCTCCAGCTGGGCGCGGGCAGCGTCGAGCTCGCCGAGACTGAACAGAGTGGCCCCCATCGCGCGATGGGTTGTGGCCAGCAACGCAGGGTCTTGCGCCTCCTGGGCCAGTGCAAGGAGTTGCTCCCCCAACTCGCGTGCGTTCAGCAGCTCACCGCGGACTTGATAAAACGTGCGCAGCCCCATCAGGGAGGGGAAGATCTGGCTCGTTTCCCCGAGCTGGCGGCACAGCATCAACGCGCGCGTATAGGTCGCCTCCACCTCCGGGGCGGCGAGCCCCTTGGTGGCCATCCAGGCCGGACCGAGAGTGAGCTGCAGCTCGAGCTCCTGCCGTACCCGCTCGGGCGTAGCGGGCAGGGTCTCGAGCAGGCCCAGGGCCGCCGTGAGGTGGGCCACCGCTTCGGCATCGGCGGAGCGCTGCACCGCCTGGCGTCCGGCGCAGTGCAGGAATTTCACTGCCTTCGGCGCGTTGCCGCTGCGGCTGAAGTGGTGGGCCAGCTCGCTGCAGTGCTCTTCGAGCCGGTCTTTGTGCAGGGCCTCGATGGCCTGGGCCGTGCGCTCGTGCAGCGCGCGGCGCCGCTCGATCAGCAGCGAGCCGTAGCTCACCTCCTGGGTCAGTCCGTGCTTGAAGCTGTACTCCACTTCCGGAAACGCCGGTTGCTCGTAGATGAACTCCCCGGCCTGCAGCCGCGCCAGCAGGCTCTTGAGCTGTTCCTCGGGCTGCTCAACCACGCGCGCGACCAGGCTCCAGGTAAATGCCTTGCCGATCACGGCCAGGGTCTGCAGCAGCGCCTTCTCGGCCGGCTCCAACCGGTCGATGCGGGCGGCGAGAACGCCTTGCACCGTGGTCGGGATGTGCAGAGCGGTCGGGATCTTCTCAAGACGGTAATGCCCGCGCTCGCCGCGCAGCGCCCCCTCCTCGACCAGTGTCTGTACCAGCTCCTCGATGAAGAAGGGGTTGCCTTCGGTCTGCTGCAGGATCCGCTGCTCGAGCGGGGCCAGCCCCGTGTCCGCGCCCAGCAGCTCGTGCAGAAGCTCCCGGGCCTCGGCTTCGCCCAAGGGATCGAGTCGAAGCTGGGTGTAGTAGCTCTTGTTCCCCCAATCGTGGCGGTACTCGGGCCGGTAGTTGACCAGCAGCAGGATGCGGGCGTTGGCCAAGCCCTCGCCGAGAAAGCCGAGGAAGGCCTCGGTCTCGCTGTCCAGCCACTGCAGGTCCTCGACGATCAGCTCGAGCGGTTGGGCCAGGCTCTCGCGCACCAGCAGTCGCTTGACCGCCTCGAAGCTGCGCTGGCGGCGGATCTGCGGGTTCATCTGCGCCAGGGCCGAGCCCGGCTCGGCGATCCCCAGCAGCTGGGACAGGTAAGGCAGGCTGTCTTCCAGCGCGCGGTCCAGGGTCAGCAGCTTGCCGGTGAGCTTCTCGCGCCGCCTGCGCTCGTCGTCCTGCGCGGTGATCTGGCAGTAGTTCTTCAGCAGCTCGATCAGTGGCAGATAGGGATAGGCCTTGCCGTGCGAGACCGAGAAGGTCTCCAGCACCATGGCCTCGCGCGGCGCGAGCAGCCTGAACTCGTGGAACAGGCGCGACTTGCCGACACCCGGTTCGCCGACCACGCCCACGATCTGGCCATGCCCGGCATGCGCGCGCGCGCGCGCCTCGCGCAGCTGCTCGAGTTCGCGCGTGCGGCCGACGAAATGCGCCAGCCCGCGGCTGCCTGCCACCTGCAGCCGGGTGCGCAGCGGGCCCAGGCCCAGGACCTCGAAGATGGGCAGGGGCTCGGTGAGCCCCTTGATCGGCGTCGCGCCGAGCGGCTTGAACGCGAAATAGCCCTCGCTCAGCTTGTGCGTGTCTTCGCTCGCAACGATGGAGCCGGGCACCGCGATGCCCTCCATGCGCGAAGCGATGTGGATCGAGTTTCCCACCGGGTCGTAGTCGACGTGCAGGTCGTCGGTGCGGATGGCGCGCACCACGACTTCGCCCGAGTTGACGCCGACGCGGATCTGCAGCGCGATGCCCTGGGCCTGGCGCACGCCGTCGGCGTAGCGGCGCATGTCCTCCTGCATGCGCAGCGCCGCCAGCAGGGCGCGCTGCGCATGGTCCTCGTGCGCGATCGGCGCGCCGAACAGGGCCAGGATGCCGTCGCCCATGGACTTGGCCACATAGCCCTCGTAGTGGTGCACGGCGTCCATCATCAGTGCCAGCACCGGGTCGATCAGGCGGCGCGCGTCTTCGGGGTCGAGGTCCTGGATCAGCGCGGTCGAGCCGGCCATGTCGGCGAACAGCGCGGTGATGGTCTTGCGCTCGCCGTCCGTCGCGCCGCGCGCAGCCATCGCGGCCTGCGCGGCGCGGATGCGCTCGGCCAGATGGGGCGGGGTGTAATCGATGGGAGCGCTGGCCGCAGGCGCTGCGCCGGGTGGCGTCCCGCCCAACGCTGCGCCGCATTCGCTACAGAACTTGGCGCTCGGGCCGGCCTCGTGTCCGCAGGCCGGGCAGACACGCGCCAGCCTGGCGCCGCATTCCTCGCAGAACTTGGCGCCCGCCGGATTCTCGAACCCACAGCTGATGCAGCGCATCGCCCCACCTTCGTCTTCGCCCGCTCGAGAGGCTCAACAGTCATCGAATCTTATCAAGGCGGGCGTTCTGGCGCCTGCATCAGCCACAAGTCGTGGGGCCGCTCTTGTGTCCCCGAACGCGGCAGATGCTCGGTCGCACAGCTATTGGCTACGCGATTCGATTCGAAGCGCATCGAGGAAATGTGAGGTCAGAGCCCCGGTTCGATCAGCTTCCCAGATCGCACCGATGTCCGGAGATGGGATGCTGGGCACCAGCGGTACATGATCTATGAGCCCAAGCGGACGGTAAAGCTGGACTTCGGAGCTCGAGAGGATCGACACGTAGTTCCTTTCGCCCATCAGAAGTTGCACGCGAAGGGACGAGTTCGCCTCGACGCATGGAACAGGGGGAGTCAGGTGCTGCGCGGCGAATGCCGCGTCGAAGATATCGCGCATGACAGATCCGACCGGCGGCAGAATCCATGGGTAGTCTATTGTGTCTTCCCACCGGGGAGATCCGCACTGCAAGGACGGGTGCCCCCGCCGGGCGACCACCTGCACACTGTCGGAGATCAGCGCTTCTGTGGCAAAGCCCGATCCGAGCGCTTGCGCCGCGAGGGCCCCGATAATGACGTCGACTTCCCTTCTCGCCAACATCTCCAGCAGTTGCGGAAGCGGGGCCTCCACGACGGAGACGAACACGCCTGGCCGGTCTTGCTGAAGGCGAGCGATAGCCTTTGGAAGCAAAACACGGGGGAGTCCCGTGCCGACATGCAGGCGGCCTTGCAAACCAGCCTGCACCGCTCTCAGGTCCGCGTCGGCATGCTGGACATCCCCAAGCATCCGTGCGGCGTGTCCACGCAGCACTTCTCCCTCCCGAGTCAGCTCGAGCCGGCGACCGCGCAGGAACAATGGGCGGCCCACGACATCCTCGAGATCGGACAGCCAATGAGATAAGGCGGGTTGCGTCATGTGGAGCTGGGCCGCTGCTGCAGTGAGGCTGCCCGTGTCGTGGACCGCCAAAAACACCTCGAGGTGCCTCAACTTCAACCGGCGTGCCCATGGAATACCGTCAAGGATGCTTGCCATGCGCTTTTACCTATGGATTCCTCAATTCTATTCATTTGCGTCAGGGGGGCTCGGACCACCAGAATTCCCGGGTCGTCTCTGCGCAGTGCGTGTCATGCAGGAGCGATATGGCGCTTGGCAGAGCAAGCGCTCCAGGGAAACATCCTTTCTTCCAACCACAGGAGACAACATGTCGATAAAAAACATCACGAGACGTACTTTCACCGCGCTGGCTTGCGGCGTGGCGGCCAGCGCTGCCATTGCGGCCGACCCTTATCCATCACGCCCCATTCGCATCGTGGTGTGCACTGCACCAGGCGGCGCGACCGACATCACCACACGCCTGGTCGCGCAGAAGATGAGCGAGAAGCTGGGCCAGCCCGTGATCGTCGACAACCGCCCTGGCGCCGACACGCTCGTGGGTATCCTCCACGTCCGGGACCAGCCCGCGGACGGCTATACGATCCTGGCTCAGTCGCTGAACTTCTCCACGTTGCCGTACATCAAGAAGAACCCGGGTTATTCCCCGGCTGACTTCACGGGCGTCGGGATGATGTCGCGCATTCCTTTCATTTTCCTTGTCGGGGGAGATGAGCCGGTGCGAAGCGTGGCGGACTATGTCGCCTACGCTCGGAAAGAGAAAGGCAAGCTCAGCTACGGCCATGGTGGCGTGGCCGGTGCCCCGCACATTGCCGGCGAGCTTTTTAAGCGCGCCTACGGGCTGGACGACGTGTTGGCCGTTCCTTACAAGGGTAACGGCGCCGTGATGCCGGACCTCATGGCCGGCCGCGTTTCCTATTTCTTCGATGCCTATGTCAGCAGCGGCGGCCACGTGGCCTCCGGAAAGATGAAGGCCCTCGCCGTCACGGCCCCGCAGCGCTTGCCTACGCTGCCGAATGTTCCGACTTTCCGAGAACTGGGCGTCGACTTCACCTACAGCGTATGGCTGGGCCTGCTCGCGAAGAACGGTACGCCGCCGGAAGTGATCAACAAGCTGTCCGAGGCCGTTCGCTATGCCTTGAATAGCAAAGAGGTGGGCGATCGCCTCCGTGCAGATGGCTCCGACACCAGCTTCATGCCGTCGAAGGAGTTCACCGAATACCTTGCACGGGAATACGCCGACATGGCCAAGACAGCGGCGGATCTCAAGTTCACCAAGGAGTAAGGCAGGGCCCCCCGCTTCGATCACCCAGCGCCGGCCTGCACCCAGGCCGGCGACGAAACAGCACATAAGAGTTCTTGCACGTTGGAAACTTACGACTACATCATCATCGGCGCCGGTTCGGCTGGGTGCGTACTGGCCCGTCGGCTGTCGGACAACGCCGGCTTCAAGGTTCTCTTGCTGGAAGCAGGGCCACCTGCGGACAAGTTCTGGGTCAGAACACCTGCAGGGATGGCGAAACTTTATTTCCACAAGCACCTGAACTGGAACTATTTCACCGAGCCCATGCCGGAGCTGCACGACCGCAGGATGTACTGGCCGCGCGGCAAGGGGCTGGGGGGATCGAGTTCCATCAACGGCATGGTCTATATCCGAGGGCATCGCAAGGACTTTGATACCTGGAGTAGCCTGGGAAATCCGGGGTGGGGATTCGAAGACGTTCTGCCGTACTTCAAGCGGATGGAGCACAACGAAAGAGGTTCTGACGACTACCGTGGGACGGGAGGCCCATTGTGGATCAGCGACCCGGTGATCCGTCACCCGGCCTCGGTTGATTTTGTGGAATCCGCCGTCCGTCTGGGAATAGCGCGCACCGAGGACCTGAATGGCGAACTGCACGACGGCGTGGGATTCATGCAGCACAACATTCGCAAGGGACGACGTCACTCAGCGTACATGGCGTATGTGGAGCCGGTGTTGAAAAGACCCAATCTCACCGTTCGGACAGGTTCGAGCGTACAGCGCATCCTCTTCGAAGAAAGGCAAGCGGTCGGCGTAGAAGTGATCGAATCCGGCGAGCGCCGGGTTATCTGCGCCAATCGGGAGGTGATCGTGTCTGCGGGCGCACTGAACTCACCGCAGGTGCTGATGCTCTCCGGCATCGGCCCGGCGGCGGAGTTGCAGCGACACGGAATCGTTCCCATCGTCGATTCACCCGGCGTGGGCCGCAATCTCCAAGACCATTTTTACGTGCACACGAGTTTCCGCGCCACCCCGGAAAGCTCGTACAACCATGAAATCCGTGGCCTGCGGAAGTACTGGCAGGGCTTGCGTTACCTGTTGACGAAGACTGGGTACCTTGCCTTGGGGTCTTCTCAAGTCGCTGCCTTCGTGAAGAGCCGACCGGAGGAGGACTATGCGGATCTTCAGATCAGCTTCAGACCGATGTCGTTCACCTACCATGGGAACGGTGTCGTCGAGGTAGACCGCGAGCCATCGATTGCAGCGTCTGTTTACAAGTTGCGTCCGGCGGCGAGCGGAACCCTTACTCTTCGCTCGCCTGATCCATCCCAGCCTCCTGTGATCCAGCCCGAGTTCTTGACACATCCGGAAGATGTCAATGCCGTGATTGCGGGCATCCGACAGATTCGCCAAATTCTGGCGACAGAGCCGCTGGCCTCTCGGGTCATCGAGGAAGTCATGCCAGGTTGTTCCGTGCAGACCGACGAACAACTTCTGGAGTACATGCGGGCACATGGAAACTCTGCGATGCATCCTGCGGGCACCTGCAAAATGGGGCGGGACCCCATGGCGGTAGTCGACGAGCGACTGCGTGTCAGGGGTGTCGACCGGCTCCGCGTCGTCGATGCATCGATCATGCCGCACGTGACTTCCGGAAACACGAATGCCCCGACGATGATGATCGGCGAGAAGGGCGCAGACATGATCGCGGAGGATGCCATCGCGCGCCGTCAATGAAGGCATGAAAGTGGCAGGATTCACGCTGGAGTCGGAGGTGCACACGAACGCGGTATCTGTCTGGTCCAGCTCCAGCCCGGACGGCCGATGCAGAACGGCTGGATCGAGAGCTTCGAGGGGAAGTGCCGCGGCGTGCGTCTCAACGAGCAGTGGCTCAAGATCTTGACGAGGCACGCTGCGCCGCGGCCACTTGGCGATAGAACTGCAGCGAGGTCGGGCCTCGCTGCGCGAGGCCCTGGACGCCAAGAAGATGGGCAACCTGCGTTCAAAGACCGAGCCAACGCAGTCGGACCTGCCCGCGCTCCCTGAACGACTAGGCGTAGAGATTCGGGAACTGCCCTGTAGTGCTGATCATTGTGGTTCGATTCTCCAAGAATGGAGCCAGAGCGTCGATGCCCATCTCGCGGTCCCACCCGCTGGCCTTGAAGCCGCCGTAGGGCGCCGACCAGCGCGTCGCGTTGTAGGTATTGACCCATACCATGCCAGCCTCGATGCGCTGGGATACGCGCAGCGCGCGGCCCACGTCGCGCGTCCACAGCCCTGCCGTCAATCCGAATGGCGTGTCGTTGGCGATGGCAATCGCCTCTTCCTCCCCGTCGAACGGGATCATCGAGGCCACCGGGCCAAAGATCTCCTCGCGGGCGATGCGCATCTGGTTGTTGACGCCAGCAAACACGGTAGGTTCGACGAAATAGCCATTGGCGAGCTCAGCGGTTTCAATGCGCCGTCCGCCAGTCACGAGTTCGGCGCCATCGTTCTTGCCGATCTCCACATAGGACAAAGTCTTCTTCAGCTGAGCCTCGTTCGCCTGCGGACCCATGCGCGAGGCCTCGTCGAGCGGCATGCCCACGCGCACCGTCTTGGCACGCTCGCGGAACATGTCGACGACGCGGTCGTAGATGGGTCGCTCGACCAACACCCGAGATCCCAGCGCGCAGCTCTGACCGCAGTTCCGCCACGCCATCGCGGTGGCGGCATTGACGGCCTGTTCGAGATCAGCGTCAGCGAAAAGGATGTGCGGTGCCTTGCCACCCAGCTCGAAGCTGAAGCGTTTGAGCGTTTCGATGCCGCCATGCAGCATCTTCTTGGCGGTGCCTCCCTCGCCTGTGAACGTGATCCTGCTGACGTCCGGGTGCTGGACGAGGTGCGCGCCCGCGCTGTGACCGTAGCCAGGCACCACATTGAACACGCCGGGCGGGAAGCCGGCTTCGTGAGCCAGGCGCGCCAGCTCCAGCGCCGTTACAGAAGTGTGCTCGGACGGTTTCAGGATCACCGGGCAGCCGGCGGCAAGAGCCGGGCCAATCTTCACGCAGGTCGTGAACAGTGGCACGTTCCACGGCGTGATGGCGCCGACCACGCCAATGGGCTCCATGGTCGTGAAGACGTGCATGCTGTCGTCGATCGGAATCGTGCGACCCTGTGCCTTGTCGGCGAGCGAGGCAAACCATTGGTAGTACTGCGCCTGTGCCGCGATGCTGACGCGCAGGTCGCGGATGACGCCACCGCAGTCGCGCGCTTCCAGCACGGACAGTTCGGGCACCGCGTCGCGAAACAGGTCGGCGAAGCGGCGCAGCAGCGCGGCGCGCTCATGTCCCGGCATGCGCCGCCAGGGACCCTGGAAAGCCTGCCGCGCAGCGGCAACGGCTCGGTTGATATCCTCGACCCCTCCCATCGGCACAACGGCCCAAGGGCGACCGGTCGCAGGATCGATGCTCTCGGCAAGACCACCGTCAATGGGCTTGACCCATTCGCCCCCGATGTAGAGGTGCTCGTAACGATGCAAGGCGGCGTTCGAAGAATATTGAGTTGCGATATCCATGGACGACTTCTCCTTTGCTGGATTTTTCTGTGAAACCCGAACTGCAGCGAATGGAGGCCATTCGCTCAGCGGTTGCTAAATTTGCTCTTGTATCGGATGGGCCAGTAACCAAGCCCATCCCATTACAGTCATGACACGCCGTCCATGCGTTCCAGCGCGCACCTAGGCAGCTTGTCTACTCCACGACGGGGCAGTGGGCTCAGCCAGCCATATATCCGCCATCCACGGTGAATGCTTGCCCGGTCGCATAGGAAGCCCTGTCCGAGAGCAGCCAGCAAACCATCTCGGCGATTTCCTTCGGATCGGCCAGGCGCTTGAATGGTATGCGTGCAAGGATCTGATCGCCTCTGCGCGTCATGGCATCCTTTAGCAGATCCGTATCGACATATCCCGGGCAAATGGCATTCAATCGAATCTTGGGCGCGTACTCCAAGGCTGCCGTCTTCGTCATACCGACGACGCCATGCTTGCTGGCCGCATAACCCGATGTGGTAGGGAATCCTGCAATGCCTGCGAGCGAGGCGGTATTGACGATAGAGCCACCTCCGTGTTCAAGCATATGCTGAATTTGTTCGCGCATGCACAGCCAAGTGCCCTTCAGATTGACCGTGACAACACGGTCGAATGCATCTTCTTCCCAGTCCGCGCTGAAGCGGCCACCTTGACCAACATGCCCCCCAGCAATACCTGCATTGTTGAAGGCGCCGTCCAAACGATGAAATGCGCGAACGGCCGAATTGACCATCGCCTTGACCTCTTCGGTTTTGGTCAGGTCGGCCACAAGCGAGATCGCTTCTCCACCAATAGAGCGGATGAGCTCGGCAGTCTCAGCTGCACCCTTGTCATTAACGTCCGCCACGGCCACTCGGGCTCCCTCTTGGGCGAAAAGTAAAGCCGCTTGCCGGCCAATACCGCCTGCAGCGCCTGTGACCAATACCGATTTTCCCTCAAGCATCCGGCTCATGAATCTAACCACCTTTCATTAAAAATACCACGCGGAAGGATGGCATCTGAACGCCATTGACAAAGAGCATGGGTGAGGCCATCAGCAGGAAAACACCCAAGACCCACATCAAACCCATGAATTCCCGCCAAGCAGATGCATCCCTGCGGGCCTAGACTCTCATCAATTAAATTTGATGTTCAGCGTCTTTCCAAGGTCACGCCACTTGGAAATTTCACTCTCAAGATATTGACGAAGCTCCGCAGAAGTCGACGTCGTCGCCTTTATGTTGAGACCATCCAGACGCTGCACCAAATCAGGCATCTTGGCCGCCTTGTTGAAAGCATCATTCAATGTTTGCGCAGCTGCAGGAGGCATGCCGGCAGGCCCGAGCAATCCGTAAATGGAATAGACGCCCATTGATTTCAGAGATTCAACGCCCGCCTCCCCAACCGTCGGCGTATTCGGAAGCGTCTTCATACGGCTTTGGCCCGTCACAGCAATGGCTTTAACCTTCCGATCATTGATAAACGGAACCACCTGCGAAGAGACAGGAATGCCAAAATCTACCGTGCCAGCGGCCAGCTCACGCACCACGTCGGCATCGCTCTTGTACGGCACATGAGTCATCTTGATGCCAGTGACATTCATGATGTATTCCGTGAGCAGATGATTGCCAGCCCCCATTCCTGCCGTGGCAAAGAAAAGCTGATTCGGACGTGCTTTCGCATAGCTGATCAACTCGGCAAGCGAGTTAACCGGAAGGTCATTCTTCACTGACAATACAGCATTGACCTCGGCAATCCTTGCGACGTGCGTGAAATTCTTCAGAATATCATAAGGAATATCCGAGCGAACACCTGGCCCCATTGTCAATGCGCCAGCCGTTCCGAGCCACAATGTATAGCCGTCAGGCGGGCCAGAAAGTACCGTTTGTGCGGCCAGTTGCTCGAAAGCTCCCGGCTTGTTCTCAACGAGAACCGGAGTATTCAAAATTCCTTGGAGCTTTTCAGCATAAATTCTGGCCACTGTGTCGGCGGGCCCCCCAGCACCATAACCGACCAAGATCTTTATTGGACGTGAAGGGTACTGCTGAGCATGCGCACCAGTCAGGAGCGCGCACCCCAACACGGTGGCAAAAATAAATCGGAAAACAGACATCAATTTCATTTCGTCTCCTCGTCAGCACGCTTACTGAGCGCGAGTGTTGAACACATTCCAGAATGTTTGGTAACCACTGACCAACAACCAAGCCACAGACCACCCCGTTGAGGTGATTCGCAGTCGGCCGCGCATCCGGCCCCTTACTTGCTCGCAACTCTTCTTTGGTCTACGAGCTGAGGCCATGATACAAGGAAAATTATTGGATGGCACTGGTTTCGATCAGTGAAACTGTGCGCTCGCACTCAAGTCAACCCGCAGTGACCTTCCCTCTGTAGACGTACCAATCGAGAGGTAGGAAGTCCGCGCGAACACAGGGAATACCCGGTTTTCGTTCTTCTTAACGCCCAATCCCGCACCTCCCGCCATTCATACACTGCAAGGCTCGCAAGGAGCGCCGTCGGTGCGTGCGCATTGCTCTCAAGGATTAGGGATCATGGAACGCAGACATTTTCTTGCAGTGACAGCGGGCGGGGCGGTGGCTCTGTCCGGCGCTGCGCTGGCCCAGACCTACCCCCGCAGGCCCGTGCGGATGATCGTGCCGTTCGCAGCCGGCGGATCCACGGACGTGATTGCCCGAGCTCTCAGCGAAGGGCTGGGAAGGGATCTCGGCCAACCGGTCGTAATCGACAACAGAGCAGGCGCGGGCGGCGCCGTCGGAACGATGGAGATGCTCCGCTCAGTGCCGGATGGTCATACGGTCGCGATGGTCTCGTCGTCGAATACGGCTGCCGTGCCGGCCATGAACCCGAAGATCGGCTACAACCCCGTCGCCGACTTCACGCCGATCATGAACATCGCGGCCGTTCCCTGGCTGATTGCCGTGCACCCAAGCTTCCCGGCCCGGAACTACAAGGACTTTCTGGCCGAACTTAAGAGACGACCGGGACACTACTCCTATGCTTCCTCTGGCGTGGGCGGCATCCTGCACCTGCAGATGGAGGTGTTCAAGAGCCTGACTGGTATATTCGTCACCCACATACCCTATCGCGGGGCAGGACCCGCCGTTGCGGACGTGATGGCGGGTCAGGTGCAGATCGCGGTCGACAGCCCCACATCCATCCCGGCAATCCGCGACGGACGCCTGATACCCATCGTGGTCGCTGCACCGCAGCGAATGAAGGAGCATCCGGATATGCCCACATTTGCCGAAGTCGGTTTGCCGCAATTGAACCGCATGTCCCACTTCGGTGTGGTCGGCCCCAAAGGCACGCCCCGGGATGCTGTGGATAGGCTCAATCTCGCGCTCAGGCGAGTGCTTCAGGATGCCGGTGTTCGCGCGCGGCTCGAAGGCTCCGGCGCGACCATCGTGGCCGGCTCGCCAGCCGAGTTCTCCAGGGAAATCAAGGAGCTCTACGAGCAGCTCCAGCGCGTGGTGGCCGAGCGCAAGCTCACCACGGAGTGACCGGAGGCAGCCGCTGCGCAGCATGCAGTCCGCTGCATGACGCGGCACGCGCGGCTGAGCCTCGTGCCCCATAGGACGGACGTATGGCCGCTCGGAATTCGCCGTCGCGACGAGCGATCAGGTGCAGCGTCTTGTCTTTCAGCGTCTGACCGATGCCGGGTGGAGGTCGGTTGCCCACTTTTCGAGCGTAACGATGGTCGCGGCGCATTGCCGACCCACGACCGGTGGCTGCTCGTCATTGCCTGCTATGTCGCGCGTACGGGCTGCGCCTAGCGCTTGCTGCGCAAGACATTCCCGCCCTGGCGCGCGGTCTACGTGGTTCACGGCGCGACCGAAAACAGTGAAGCTGTGAGCTCGGTTATGGGATTCACGATTCAAGGGCAAGGTCAATGCTGACGCTTGGTCTGCGGCGTAACTGAACGGAAGTGGTGCGGGATTTGACCGCTTGGGCGGTCAGGTCGACGGTGGTCAGCAACCAACCTTGCAAGTTGAACTTGATGCCACCATAATGGTTCCTATGGACAGCATCAGTTTCGGCCATAGAAACCGTATCGAACGTTGTCTTTGATGAAGCAGGGGGTCGCCCCCAGCTCATGGACCGGTTCAAGGAGAGAAGACATGCCTCACGTGATCATCAAGCTCTGGATGGGCAGGACGGAGAAGCAGAAGAACCGTCTCGCTCAGGAAGTGTGTCAAGCAGTTATGAACGCGCTGGGCAGCGACGAGTCGTCGATCTCAGTTGCAGTGGTGGACGTGGAGCCCTCGCAATGGCAGGAGAAGGTCTACAAGCCTGACATCCTCGGTAATCCAGACAAGATCTACAAGCGGCCCGGCTACGAGCCTTGATCGACCGCCCCCTCTAGGAATGCGCGGCATGTCGACCTTTGGCGGAGTTGAAGTCTCCTTCGTGCGCCACCTCGGCTTCACGCTCGCCAATGAAAGAGGCGGGCGAGTCGCAGGTGGACTTTGAACCCAAGTCGGAGTATTGCGAAGCCTCCGTCGTGCGCGATGGGCTAAGAACTACACCGTTCAGGGGCAAGACCAAGTGCGCGCGCACACCATGCGTGGACAGTTAGCAAGGATCGACGAATGTCGCGCGACAACATCACCGACGTCATTGCATTCCTGGCAATAGCCAAGGAGCGCAGCTTCACCAGGGCCGCGGCGAAAATTGGCGTCTCCCAATCAGCCCTGAGCCACACAATCCGAGGACTCGAAGAGCGTATCGGCGTGCGGCTTCTCACCCGCACGACACGCAGTGTGTCGCCTACAGAAGCGGGCGAGCGATTGCTGCAGACGGTTGCTCCCCGGTTCGAGGAAATCGAGTCAGAGCTCGCCGCCGTGATTGAATTGGGTGAAAAGCCCGCAGGCACGATTCGTATCACCGCGACCGACTACTCGGTGGATACGGTAATTTGGCCAAGGCTGGCGAAGATCCTGCCAAAGTACCCGGATCTGAAGGTGGAAGTCCACTCCGACTACGGCCTGGTCGACATAGTGGCTCAACGCTATGACATGGGTGTGCGTTGGGGCGACCAGGTTGCGAAGGACATGATCGCGGTTCGCATTGCACCCGACGTGCGCATGGTCATCGTTGGCGCGCCTTCATACATTGGGAAACGCCAGCCGGTGCGCGAGCCGCAGGATTTACTGAGGCACAACTGCATCAACCTGCGGATGACCAGCAGCGGCGGCGTGCTCGCGTGGGAACTCAAGAAAGGCGACCGGGAAGTGCCGGTGAAGGTCGATGGTCAGAGCACATTCAATGGCGTTTATCAGATGCTTAACGCGGCGGTTGCGGGCTGCGGCCTGGCATTCATCCCCGAAGACCTGGCGCAACCCTACGTTGCCGCCGGGCAGCTGCAATACGTACTAGAGGACTGGTTCCCCACCTTTCCGGGATTCCACATTTACTATCCAAGCCGGCGCCAGTCCTCTCGGGCGCTTGCACTCGTTGTAGATTCTCTGCGCTACAGACCGTGAAAGTGAGTGGGCAGGAGATTCATGATCCCGCAGCCCGGTGTCATCCTGTTTGGCCGCCTCGAAGGAGGTGCAGAGGCTCTCGCTGTCCCCGGCAAGGTCCAGGTGACGATTGATGTCGCAAAGTAAGCGAGGCGGAGTTCCCGCCAAACGGTGACGCACCTTTGAAAGATCGAAATCCTCGACTTGACGGTCCTGCGTGCGCTGCGGGACTGGTGTAAAGCGGGCAGGCACGCTGCCCGCCGGGATGCACCAGTGCGTTGGGCATCGCGCTCCGCGATTCCGGGGCGTCCCGGCGCGGATGTCAAAGGATGTTTCCGTGCGCGGGTGGAGCGAAGCTCGTCATTCAGCCAGCGTGATGAATTTCGAGAACGCCTGCCACTTGGACAAATCCTTCTGGATATACGCGCGAAACGCTTCGGGATTGCCGACGCCGGGCTCCGCCACCAGCTTTTCTTCCATGTGTGCAACGACGTCTGGCATCGTGGACACGCGGTTGATCGCGTCGTTCAGCTTGGCGACGATGGCCGGCGGCACGCCGGCAGGTCCCACCAGGCCGTAGAAGCTGTAGGGATCGATCCCGTCCAGGCCCTTGAAGTCGGACTCCGTCAGGCTGGGCACGCCGGGAAGCGCCTTCACACGGCGCGAACCCGTCACGGCCAGTGCGCGGACCCGGCCACCGGTGATGGAGGGCAGGGCGCCCTGCACCGAAGACATCCCCAGCTGAATGGAGCCGGCGGACACCTCCCGCATGATGTCCGCGTCCGACTTGTACGGGATGTGGGCCATCTTGATGCCGGTGAGATTGAGTAGGTAGGCCGTCTGCAGGTGGCTGGAGGCGCCCACGCCCGACGACGCGTAGTTGAGCTGCGTCGGGTTGGCGTTCGAGTAGGTCGCCAGCTCGCGCAGGTTGCGCACCGGCAGGTTCTGGCTGACGACGATCACGCCAGGAACGCTCGCGATCAGGCCGATGAGGCTGAAGTCCTTCATCGGGTCGTAGTACAGGTTCTTGCGCAGCCCCGGGCCCTGGGACAGCGAGCTGGCAGTCGCGAGATAGAGCGTGTAGCCATCCGGCGCCGCGGCGATGGTCGACTTGATGGCCACGGTCTGGCCGGCGCCGGGCTTGTTGTCCACGATGACCGGGGCCTTGAGCACCTCGGACATCTTCAGCGCGTAATAGCGGGCGATGGCGTCCGTGGTCCCGCCCGCGCCGAAGCCCACAATGATCTTGATGGGCTTTGAGGGGTATTCCTGGGCCTGCGTGGGCGCCGACAGAGCGGCGGCGCAGATCGCCAGCACGCCCATGACAAAACGTCTCTTGCTCATTCCGTCCTTTCGCGCCGCAGCGCAGCGGCCTCGATTGCGATGCATATGCCATGCTACCACTGGTTTCTAGTAAAGGCATAGGTTTCAATGAATGAAACCATAAAAATGTGAGTGACCTCTCAAGATCACCCCTTTCAACGTCTTTTGCCCGAAGCCTTGAGCACCTGGTCGGTTGCCGCATGTGTCTGGCGATGGAGCCCTCCACGTAACCCTTTGGCCACGGCGGGCTTGACCGCGCGCTTGGAGGTGACCGGCTGCTTTGGCTTCAGGCGAGCTGCCAGCTGCAACAGCTGCCCGGGATCGTCATCGGCGCAAGGCAGGTGCTCGGCCGGCAACGTGAGCACCATCGCCTCATAGCCGCTGGTGATCTCCGCCGTCAGGTGGTACGTGGACACCTCCAGCTCGGGATGCAAGGTCCGGTGCGCCTGCTCGGTCACACGCTTGAGCAACGCCAGCAAGGCCGCCACTGCTCAACGCGAGCACACCCCCCACGAAACCGAGAAAAAGACGCCTGCTCATTCCGGCCTCACCCCAGAGACCTTGATCCTTTGCTCCTGAACTTGGCGATCCTTGATCAAGAACTTCCGGAAGTCTTCGGGTGTCGACCCCACGGCCACGTAGCCGTATGGATCCAGCTGGGTCTCCTTGAACTTCCGATCGTTCACGATCTTCTTGACCGCTTGGCCAATCTTGTCCAGGATCTGCGGCGGCGTGCCCGCAGGAGCCACCAGGGAGAACATGAAGTCAGATCGTTCCGGGGCGATGGAAGTCTCGCTGAAGACGGGTGTATTGGGCAGGATGCTCAAGCGCGAAGTTCCTCCCACGACCAGCGCTTTCAGTTTGCCTTCGCGCACGTAAGGCACTGCCCCCGATACGCCCACCCAGCCAGCATCAATCTGGCCGGAAAGCAAGTCCTGCAGCATCGGGGTGGCACCTTTGTAGGGGACATGGGTCAATTCCAGTCCGTTGTTCTTGGCCAGCATCGCCATGGGCAGGTGCAAGACGCCTCCCACCCCGGCGGATCCGTAGGTGAGTGGTTTCGTCGCCGCGCGGCTGCGGGCGAGCGCCACGAACTCGTCGAGTGACTTGACGGGCGACGAGGCCGGAGCCACCAAGACCAAGGGTGCCGAGGCAATCATGGTGATGGGTGCAAAGTCTTTTTCAGGGTTGTAGGACAGCTTGCTGAACGTGAACTGGTTGATCGCCAGGGGCGTTTCCGTGCAGAACAGCAGGGTATAGCCATCCGGCTTGGCGTTGGCCACCACCTGAGCTGCCAGGATCTCGCTGGCTCCAGCCTTGTTATCCACAAAAAACTGTTGTTTCAGCTCATCGGTCAGCCTGGCCGCGAGTGCCCGCGCAAACACGTCCGTGGGACCGCCTGGCGGGTTTCCTATGATCACCCGAACGGGTTGTTCAGGGTAGTCTGCCGCGTGGGCGAGCGGGGACAGCGCCAATCCCGCTGCCGCGACCACATTCGCCACCAGCGCACAAAGTTTCTTCAACATACCGTCTCCTTCATCGAATTCACAGGAATTGCATCCATGCCAGATGGCTGGGCAGTCATCCGGCAGCGGCCTCGCCGCGCGGCATGGCGCAGTGCCAATACCTACATCAGGAACAGCGCCTTGCCGGTCGCCTGGCTGTCAAACAGGCGGTACGCCTCGTCCGCCTGATCCAGCTGCCAGCGGTGCGTGAAAATCGCATCGACGTCGATCCTGCGATCGGCGACGAAACGCGCGCATTCCGCCTGGATGAGCGTGGAGAAGGTCCAGGAGCCGATCAAGGTGATTTGCCGGCGCAGGAAATCCGCCGATACATCGGTCTTGAACTCGCCTCCCTCGCCCACGAAGCAGGCCTTCCCCCAGACCTTCAGGCACCGGATGGCGGCAATCCGTCCCGCCTGAGAACCTGACGCATCAAGAGAAACGTCCGCGCCTTGGCCATGCGTGAGATCCTTGATGGCCGCCACGGCATCGTCGGCCGACGGGTTAATCACGGCATCGGCGCCGAACGATCCGGAAAGCGCCAGCCGCTCGGTGCTGATGTCGAGGGCGATCACCCTCGCCCCCATGGCTTTCGCCATCTGGGTGGCAGCGAGGCCCACCGGGCCTTGCCCGAAGATCGCGACGGTATCGCTCCCCAGCAGCCCGGCCCGGTGCAGTGCCGAGAAGGCCGTCCCCGTGCCGCACGAAATGGCCGCTCCGGCCGCGAATGACAATTCGTCGGGCAGCGGGAGCACGGTCATGGCGGGCACTTTCATGTATTTCGCGTGCGCGCCATGGTCGTTATTGCCGTAAGAGTGGATCGGGATTTCCTGGCACAGCTGCTGCCAGCCGGACCGGCAATGGCTGCACGTGCTGCAGCCGGCATAGTGGTGCACCATCACGCGATCGCCGACGCGGCCAATCGACGCCGGCACGGCCGGGCCGATGGCCGCGATGATTCCGCAAGGCTCGTGGCCGCCAATGACCGGGCCGGCCTGGTACTGAAAACGCGCACTGGCGGGGGTTCCCTTGGGGCGGCGGTAGTAGTGCAGGTCGCTCCCGCAGAACCCCGATGCCTTGATTTCCAGCACGATCTCCCCCGGTCCCGGCACGGGATCGGGAAAGTCAACGAACGCCACCTCTCGGCCGCCAGGAAAAGTCAAACCGCGCAATTGTGTCTCCACGTTGTTTGAGGGAGATCACAGTGTAGGAACCCGGTGCGCGGCGCGGAACTGATGCAGCGCTGACAGGGATTTCACTCCACGTGAATACCCGCGCCCGGCCACTGCCCGCTGTCCACCAGGGTGCGCGCCGCCTCGCTCAGGACGTTTCTTGCCGCCAGCGCCGCTGGCGACATCTCGTTGTCGCTGAGGCTGGACAGCACCGTCCTTCGGCGCGCACCCTGATCGGCGATCTCAAAGCGCTTGAAAGCTTCTCCGGTCAAGCGTGTCGTCGCCGCGCCGGACTGGATGGTCGCGGCGATCCCGGCGCAGACCATATCCATCAGCACGGCCAGCCCATCGACTTCCAGCAGGATGTTCGGTTCGCACCGCGCGCGCGCGAATGCCGCATCCACTGCCACGCGCATGCCTTGCGACCCCAGCACCAGCGGGACATGCGCGAGGTCGGAAAGCCGGACGGTGGAGCCTTGAAGCTCCGCGAGCGCCGGCATGTCTCGCAAACCGATGAGGAACAGACGTTCCTCGACGAGTGGCAGTGCACCCCAGCGCGGTATTGGGCCGCCTTCGAACAGCACCGCGAGATCGAGTTGGCGCGCGTTGAGCATGGCCACGAGGTTGGTCGACAGGCTTTCGACCAGGTGAATACGGATGTCGGGGTACCTGTGTCTCATGGCGGTGACAAAGGGTACGGCCAGGATGGCGGAGGTGGAAGACGCCATGCCCACGCTGACGTGACCCGACAGCCGCGCCTGCTGGGCGGCGATCACGGCGTCGTTGGTGTGGCGCAGCGCCAGCTGGGCCTGCCTGTAGAAGGCCATGCCGGCGTCGGTGGCCTTCACGCCGGTGGCGGAACGGTACAGCAGGCGGGTGCTCAGCTCACCCTCCAGGCGGCTCAACTGCTGGCTCAGGGCCGATGTGACGACACCAAAATCCTTGGCAGCCCGACTGATGCTTCCCGTCTCCACGACACGGACGAAATAGCGCAATTGCCGAAGTTCCATGGGACACCTCTGAAGGGTCTTGTTGCAGTGACGGATGGGCGGAAGAACCACCTCGATCGGAGGCTGGATCTATGCCAAATGCATCATGGCCAAAGTATATTGACAGCATGTGGTCACCGTGACCGCGTGCGTAGGGTTTCCAGGAGACACATTCATCGCATCTGCGCAGAACGCCCAGCGGATTCGGATGGCCGGTCAGGTGGTGACCGCGACGCTGAACCAGAGCGACGCCGCCAGGAAATTGGCGCCGATGCTGCCGCCGTCCATCCAGAAGTACGACCTTATGCGCAGGGAAAACTCGATTCAGGAGTGGAAGTTTTTGACATCCCCGGCTCGGTCCAGGTGACGGTGGAACTTACCTCATGAGGCGGGCCTGGCCCCGGTCAGCCGCCTGGCGGCGATTCGCGGACGGCTCCGGGCCATCCGCATCCGCGCTGTTCTCTCAATCGTCCGCCAACCGGTAAACCCGCCTGGCGGTGCCCGCGAAGATCATCCGCTTCTCGTCCTCGGAACAGCCGGCCGTGATGTGCTTGAACATGTTCCAGACGGTGCCGTAGCCGAACCCCGCCTTGTCCACCGGAAAGTTCGACGACGCCATGCAACGCTCTGCGCCAAACAGTTCGATGCATGGCTCGATGTACGGCCGCCAAAGCTCCGCGAGCTGTTTCGAGGTGGGCGGACATTTCGCGGTCGTGAAGTCGAAGTTGGACAGGTTCATCAGGACGCCACCGAGCTTGACCGTCACGTTCGGGCAGCGTGCCAGTTCTTTCATGCCCGCCAGCCAGACCGCATGGTTTTCGGCTTCCTTGTCCGCATACGAGCTGTGGCCCACCGGGCTGCCCGAATGATTGAGCACGATGCTGGCGTCGGGGTGCGCGCGCGCCAGCCCGGCTACGTCCGGGATCTGGGGGTGGTAGATGCTGGCATCGAACGACAGGCCCAGGGAGGCAAGCACGCCGATCCCCTTGCCGAATTCGGGATCGAGGTACAGGTGGGGCTGGTCCGCGCTGTACCTGCCCTTGACCACCGGGTCTGCATCCCACTTGGCCCGCTGGCGCACTCCCCGGAACCGGCCGTTGCCCGCGTCCAGGTGCGCTTCGATCACCTCGCGTGCGCGCTCGCCGAGCGTGAGGTCGGCATAGCCCACGATGCCTTGCGCAACGCGCGACCGGGTGTATTTGCCGCTGTCCGCCATGGCCGCCATGCCCACGGCAAACTCGGTCTCTCCCACGTACTTCATGTGTTCCGGCCCGCGGGCGCGGTACATCATGAAGCACTCGACAAACACCGATGCTTCCACGTTGTGGCCGCAGGCGGCAAGGTCGCGCGCGTATTCCTCAATGAAATAGTGGTAACCCCCCAGGTCCCACAGGTGCAGATGGGCGTCCACGATGGGCAACTCGGGTTCGAGCGCCTCCTCCGGTTCGGCGCGCGAGAGCCACTCTTCATTGGGCGTCATGACGCCGCCGGTGATTGCCATGAACTGTTACTCCTGCAAGTATGAATCGAACCGTCATCCCGCCTGTTCATCGAACGCGCCCAGGATAGGCTGGATGCGCCTGAGAAAGCGTTCCTTGGAACCCGACGAGGGCGTGACGTACAGCTGTCCCGCTTCGATGCCCGCGAGCGCCGCCTTGGCGAGCGCGTGCGGCTCGATCATGTTGGGCGGCAGCGTGCCACCGCCAGCAGGCAAGCCAACGGCGCGCCGTCCCATCGGGGTGTTCACGACGGCGGGGCACAGGACCGTGACGCCGACATCCGGAGCCCCGTTCGCATCGAGATCGGCCCGCAAGGTCTCGGACAAGGCGATGACGGCGTGCTTGGCCGGGCTGTAGTCGGACATGCCAGGCACGGTGGACAGGCCCGACATGGAAGCCGTGTTCACCACATGGCCCGAACCGCGCTCGACAAACAGCGGCACGAATGCCTGGATGCCGTACGCCACGCCCCAGTAGTTCACCTCGAACAACCGGCGCCACGCGGCAAGATCAAGCTGCCACGCCGGACCCGTGCCATGGTACAGGCCGGCGTTGTTGCAGAGCACGTCCACGGTGCCGAAGCGGGCCAGCGCCTGCTCCCGGAGTGAGCGCACAGCCTCCCGGTCCGACACATCGGTTTGCACACCCAGCACCTCGGTATCCAGGGACGCGAGCCGCTGTTCGGCCTGACGCAGCGCGGCCGCATCGATGTCCGCGATCACGATGCGCAGGCCCCGGCGGGCAAAGGCCTCGGCCAAGGCCAGGCCAATGCCCTCAGCCCCCCCGGTGACCAGGGCCACCTGTCCACGCCCAAGCGTTGTCACTCGCTCATTCCTTGGCGAGCTTCAGATCATTGGCCAATTTGCCAAACTGCTCGATTTCCTTCGAGATGTAGTCGCCAAACTCGGTGGGGGTCATGAAGGTCGGGTCGGTGCCGTCGGCCACGAATCGGTCAACCAGGTCCTTGCTGCTGGTGGCGTATTTGAGGGAGTCGGAAAGGCGTTGCACCACATCAGCCGGTGTGCCAGCTTTCACAATCAGGCCCAGCCAATATGTGTACGTGACGTTGATCCCTTGTTCGACAAGCGTCGGAACATTGGGTAGTGGTGCGATCCTTGAGGGACCAGTGACGGCCAGTGCTCGCATCTTCCCGTCCTTCAGGAAAGGTGCGCTACCAGCATAGCCATCGAAAAAGATCGGCACACGTCCAGCTACCACGTCAGGGTACGCGGCCGAAGCACCTTTGTAGGGAATGTGCTCCGCCTTGACGCCAGCGTTGACCAGCATCAGCTCGCCAGCAATGTGCGGGGCGCTGCCAATACCCGGTGAAGCAAATTGCAGAGGCGTGGCTTTGGCGCGTGCAATGAAGTCTTTGAGAGCCTGATCGGGTTGACCGCCTCCTACCTCTACGATTATTGGTCCGCGCAGCATGGGCCCCAAGGGGATGAAGTCCTTCAAGGGGTCGTAGCCAGGGTTTTGCTTGAGCCTGGGTTGCGTGGAAAACGGGTTGGACTGGGAAAGAATGGTGTAGCCGTCGGCCGGTGCCTCTTTCACAAGGCGGGTTCCCAGGGTCGTGTCACCGCCTGGGCGGTTGTCGATGATGATCTGCTGCCCCAGTTTCTCGCTCATCTTCAGGGCGACCAGGCGTGTCGTGACGTCCATCGCACCGCCCGGCGGCACCGGCACGATGATGCGAATAGGCTTGCTTGTTGGCCATGGGTCTGCGGCGAGTGCTTGCCCCGTGGCGGCGAACGCAAGCGCGAGCGCCGTCAAACCGAGTCCGAAAAACTTTCTGTTCATGCTTGTCTCCTGTCGTTGTCGTGGCGCTCATCGGGTGCGCAGGCCATGGAAGCGGCGCAAGACTTCCTCGGCCCGGTTGTGGGTTTGCCGGATCAGCCCTGAACCGTGACGCCAGCGAGTTGCTCGTAAACCTTGACCAGGGTGGCGCCGCCGTCCTCGCTGCCCAGGCCCTGGGCGCGGGCCATCTGGTAGACCTGCTGGGCGGTGGTGGTCATGAACAGCGGAAGCTTCAGCGACTTGGCCAGCGCTGTCTGCAGTTCGATGTCCTTGAAGCTGATGTCCAGACGGATGCCGTCGAAGTTGCGCTCCAGGATGCGGGGCGCGGAATACTCGAACGCCACGCTGTTGCCGGTGGCCCTGAGCACCGTTTCCACCATTTGCCTGGGATCCAGGCCAGCCTTGGTGCCCAGCACCAGCGCTTCGGCCACCAGCACCCAGTTGATCTGGCACAGCATGTTGTTGATGAGTTTCATGGTTGTGCCCTGCCCGATGGGGCCGAAGTGCACGATTTCCGCGGTCATCGACTGCAGCACGGGCCGGGCCTTTTCCAGCACCGCTTCCTCGCCGCCCACGTAGGCCTTGAGGGTGCCGGCGATCGCGCCTTTTTGCATCCCGCTGACCGGCGCGTCGATCAGGCCCACGCCCTTGGCCGCCAGCTTGGCGTGCATCGCGCGCAGCATCTCGGGGTCGATCGTGCTCATGCTGATGATCACGTCGCCCGGCTGCGCGCCGTCGATGAGGCCGCCCGGGCCAACGATGACCTCCTCGGCTTGCGCGGTGGTGTCAACCATCGAGATGACGATGCTCGCCTGCCGGGCGACATCCGCCGGGCCGGTGGCCGCGCGGCCGCCCAGGGCGCAGATGGCATCGAGCCGTTCCTTCAGAACGTCATAGGCTGCCAGCGCGTGGCCCTTCTTCAGGATGTTCTCCGCCATCGGCTGGCCCATCATCCCCAGACCTATGAAACCAACGGTTTTTTCTCTTGAGGGGTTTTGCATCTCGGTCATCTCCAGTTTGTGGTTGATATGCCAGTGTGAAATGGACTTCCTGCAACGACATGCTGGGAGGCTGTCTTGCATTTAATGAAACTAGTTTCTTTCATTGAAAACCCATATGTGCCATAGCCTTGCGGTCGTGAACGGCAAAGGCATCTTGGCCCGCTACCTTGAGTCTAGGAACAAGGTACCTGTTGCGGTAGTCATGCGGGCGTGAAAAGGTCTTCACTTTTTGTAAATGTCCACGTCTGGTCCGTGGTCCGCATGTTTCCAGCCTGGGTTCAGATCAATTTGTCAGGCGTGACAGGAAGCTCGCGAATCCGCTTGCCCGTGGCGTGATGGATGGCGTTGGCGATGGCTGGCGCCACCCCCACCATGGCAATTTCCCCCAGGCCCTTCACGCCCAGCGGGTTGACGTGCGAATCCTGTTCTTCGACAAACAGCACATCCATGACGGCAGGAGCATCCGCATGCACGGGGAGCGCGTATTCCGCGAAGTTGGCGTTCGCCACCCGGCCATTGCGCGGATCGACCACGGCATGCTCCATCAGTGCCATGCCTACGCCACCGATCATGCCGCCAATGCACTGGCTGCGGGCCAGTTTGGGATTGACGATGCGGCCGGCGCCATAGGCCCCGACCATGCGGCGTACGCGGACCTCGCCCAGGTCCTGATCGACGGCGACCTCCACGAACACCGCGCCGAAGGCATGCATCGAGAACCGCTGCGCGGCATCACCAGGCCGGCTGTCCACAGAGGCTTCCACGGGTTGTCGCAGTCGGCGCAGGGCCTCCGTCAAGTCATCGACTCCTGCCCGGGCCAGTGCGTCTTCGCGCGCTTGGCGGCAGGCGGCCTGGACAGCGCTACCTACACTGGCCGTCGTCATCGAGCCGCCATGTACCGCCGCGCGGGGCAGGCAGTTGTCGCCGAGCGTGAACGTGACGCGATCCATCGGAAGGCCCAGCGCGTCGGCGGCCAGCTGTGTCATCGATGTCCAGGTGCCCGGTCCCATGTCGCTTGCCGCGCTGCTGACTTGCGCGGTGCCATCCGGCAGCAGGCGCACATGGGCGGAGGCGGGCGCGAAATGCGTCGGATAGGTGGCGGTGGCCATCCCCCACCCGAGCAGCCAGCGCCCGTCCCGCATCGAGCGCGGTGCCGGGTTGCGGCGGCTCCAGCCAAAGCGCTCTGCCGCGATGCGGTAGCACTCCTGCGTCGAGCGGCTGGAAAACGGCAGGTTCTTGAACTCATCGTGCTGTGGTTCGTTGCGCAGGCGCAGCTCGACGGGGTCCATCTGCAGCGCGATGGCCAGTTCGTCCAGTGCCGATTCCAGTGCAAACAGGCCGCTCACCTCGCCGGGCCCCCGCATGAACGTGGGCGTGTGAACATTCAAGCGCACGATATGGCGCAGGGTGTGGACATTGGGGCAAGAATGCAGGAACCGCGTGGCATTCAGCAGGGCTTCGGCGTACTCCTCGTAGGTGGAGGTTTCCTGCATTCCTTCGTGCAGGATCGACGACAGACGGCCGTCGCGCGACGCCCCCAGGGCCATGCGCTGCAGGGTGTGCGGGCGGTAGCCCACGCCGTAGTACATCTCGCGCCGCGTGAGCACCAGCTTGACCGGGCGCCCGGTCACGCGGGCGCCCAGGGCCGCCAGGGTCACATGGGGCCAGGCCCGCAGTGCGGCCCCGAACGCGCCGCCGACGAAGGGCGAAACCACATGGACGTCCTGCGCGGCGATCCCGAACACGGCCGCGATCTGGTCGGCGGTGTGATGCACCCACTGCGTCTTGTCCCACAGCGTCAGGCGGTTGCCTTCCCAGGCAGCGATCGTGGCATGGGTTTCGATCGGGTTGTGGTATTCCCGCGGTATGCCGTAGCGTTGGTCGACCTGAACCTCTGCTGCAGCGAAAGCTGCCACCGGATCGCCCCGCCGGGTTTCGATGGGGTAGCGTGACGCTGGGTCGGGCTGCGCGGGCTTTGTCCGCTCAAAGTCCGTGACCGCAGGTTCGGGGACGTAAGTGATGCGAACCAGTGTGGCGGCGTATTGCGCTTGCTCCAAGGATTGCGCCACCACCAGCGCAATGGGCTGTCCCTGGTGGCTGACGATGTTGTCCTGGAGGACATGCAGACGCTCACCGATGTCGGGATCGGGCCCCGCCTTCTGTGGATGGTAGGGCAGGCGAGGCGCGTTCTTGTGGGTCAGGACCGTCAGCACACCCGCGGCGCGTTGCGCGGCGGTCGTGTCGACGGAGGCAATTACGCCGTGCGCAATTGTGCTGCGCACGATGGCGGCATGGACGACGCCGGGAACAGGGAACTCGGCGGCATAGGTCGCGCGGCCAGTCACCTTCAGCCGCCCGTCCACGCGGCTGACAGGAGAACCCGCCGAAGGGGCGGGTGCGTGGGCGATATTGCTCATGTCCGCTCTCCCGCCGCTTCGACTGCGCGCACGATGGCGCGCTGCAGCAACTCGACCTTGAAACGGTTGTGTTCACGCGGCCGTGCCCCTTCGATGGCCAGTGCCGCGCCGCGCTGCAGCGTCTCCCGGTCCAGGCTCGCGTCCGCCAGCGCCGCCTCGACGCCGGGAACACGCCAAGGCTTCGTCCCCACGCCTCCCAGCGCAATGCGTGCCTGCCGGATCCGGTTGCCTTCCATCTCAAGGGCCACGGCGGCGGAAACGACCGCAAACTCGAACGACGCCCGGTCGCGCACCTTGAGATAGTGTGATCGCCAGGCCACCGGACTCGCCGGCACCGTGATCGCGGAGATGACCTCGCCGGCCTGCAGCACCGTTTCGATGTGCGGCGCGCTGCCGGGAAGGCAGTAAAAATCGGTCAGCGCCACCGTGCGCTCGCCATCCACGCTGCGCAAGTGGACGGCGGCATCCAGGGCCACAAGCGCAACCGCCAGATCGGAAGGGTGGGTTGCAATGCAGTTCTCGCTCGTGCCGAACACGGCGTGCCAGCGGTTCTCGCCTTCCATCGCTGCGCAGCCCGTACCCGGCTTGCGCTTGTTGCAGGCGCTGTAGCCGGTATCGCGGAAGTACGGGCAGCGGGTGCGCTGGAGGAGGTTCCCGCCCAAGGTGGCCTGGTTGCGCACCTGCGGACTGGCGGAATTCAGCAGGGCCTGCGAGATCACGGGGAACCGATCGACGACCACGGGATGGGCCGCGAGCTCCGCCATGGTCGCGGCAGCGCCCAATCGCAAGCCTTGCGGGTTTTCTTCGATGCGGCTGTCCAGGAGACCCGCCAGGCTGACCAGGTGATCCGGATGGCGGATGTGTTCCTGCAAGAGCTGCACCATGTCCGTGCCTCCGGCGATGTATTCGGTCACGGCATTGCCGCGGCCGGACTGTGCGCCAGAGGCCAGGGCGGTGGCCAGGTCGCTGGGGCGCTTGAGTGCGAAAGGGTGCATGGTTCAGCCCCCCGTCGCGGGTTTAACCGTGCCAGCCACATCCATGATGGCCGCCACGATGTGGTCGTAGGCGCCGCAGCGGCAAAGGTTGCCGCTCATCCACTCCCTGACCTCCTGCGGCGAACCGGCATGGCCTTCGGCGATGCACGCCACACCCGCCATGATCTGGCCTGGGGTGCAGTAGCCGCACTGGAAGGCATCGCGTTCGATGAATGCTGCTTGCAGCGGGTGAAGGTCATCGCCTTGGGCGAGGCCTTCGATCGTCACGATCTCACGCCCTTCGGCGAGCGCGGCGAGCGAGAGGCAGGACTTGACGCGCCGGCCGTCCATCAGGACGGTGCATGCGCCGCACTGTCCCAGGCCACAACCCTTTTTGGCGCCTGTCAGTTGCAGGTGCTCGCGCAAGGCATCGAGCAGCGTCGTGCGCGCATCGAGGCTCAAGCGGCAATCGACCCCATTGACACGAAGCGCCACATCCATGGGGGGCGGTGACGTCGAGTCCGGCGCAGTTGAAATGCAAAGAGGATGATTTTTTTCCACGGTCGGTCGGCTCCTCGACGTTTTCAGGATCATGCGTCGGCTGCAGTATATGGATGAATTCATTGAACGGTATTTGTTTCGTTCATTGAAACATTTTAGATGGACGGCAGCCATCCATGGCAGCGCCTAGAGATTCACGAAAGGTGAAAGCCATGTCACGAAACGATGGCTACCCCAACCAGGGTCTCGTTCCTAGACTCGGCGCTGACATTGAACATTCCGACTGCATGGACACCTACGACTACATCATCATCGGCGCGGGATCGGCGGGCTGCGTGCTGGCCCGGCGCCTGTCGGACAACCCCGGGCACAAGGTGCTGTTGCTGGAGGCCGGGCCGCCGGCGGACACGTTCTGGGTGCACACGCCCGCCGGCATGGCCAAGATGTTCTTCCACGAGCAGTTCAACTGGAACTACCACACCGAGCCCATGCCCCGGCTGCGCCAGCGGCGCATGTACTGGCCGCGCGGCAGGGGGCTGGGCGGCTCCAGCGCCATCAACGGCCTGGTCTACATCCGGGGCCACCGCAACGACTTCGACCACTGGGCCCACCTGGGCAACCCCGGCTGGAGCTACGAGGACGTGCTGCCGTACTTCAAGAAAATGGAGCACAACGAGCGTGGCGGCGACAGCTATCGCGGCGAGAACGGTCCGCTGTGGATCAGCGATCCGGTGGTGCGCCACCCCAGTTCGTACGACTTCATCGAATCGGCCGCCCAGCTGGGCATCCCACGCACCGACGACCTCAACGGCGCACTGCATGACGGCGTCGGCTTCATGCAGCACAACATCCGCAAGGGCCGGCGCCATTCCGCCTACATGGCCTACGTGGAACCCGTGCGCCACCGCCGCAACCTGAGCGTGCGGACCGGCTGCCAGGTCCAGCGCATCCTGTTCGAAAACCAGCAGGCCCAAGGCGTGGAAGTCATTGAAGGCGGCCAGCGGCGTGTCGTCAAGGCGGCCAGGGAGGTGATTCTGTCCGCGGGCGCGCTGAATTCCCCGCAGCTGCTGATGCTCTCGGGCATCGGGCCGGCCGCGCACCTGCGGCAGCATGGCATCCCGCTGGTGCTCGATGCTCCTGGAGTGGGGCAGAACCTGCAGGACCATTTCTACCTCCATTGCAGCTACCGCTGCACCCCAGGGAGTTCGTACAACCGCGAGATCAGCGGCATGCGCAAGTACTGGCAAGGCCTGCGCTACCTCGTTACGCGCGGCGGCTACCTGGCACTGGGTTCGTCGCAGGTGGCGGCCTTTGTGAAGAGCCGCCCCGAGGAGGCGTACGCGGACCTGCAGATCAGCTTCCGCCCGATGACGTTCACGTACCACCCGAATGGCGTCATCGCGGTGGATCCGGTGCCGTCGATGGCCGCTTCGGTGTACCGCCTGCGGCCCAAGGGTTCAGGCAGCATCACCCTGCGTTCGGCCGATCCGATGCAGGCGCCGGTGTTCACGCCGAACTTCCTGAGCGACCCAGAAGACATCCACGCCATGATCCAGGGCATCCGGCGGATCCGCGAGATCATGTCCACCGGACCGGTCGCGGCACGGGTCATCGGGGAGCACCTGCCCGGCCCGGGCGTGCAGACGGACGAGCAAATGCTGGACTTCATGGAAAAGCACGGCAACTCGGCCTTCCATCCCGCCGGCACTTGCAAGATGGGGCGCGATCCCATGGCCGTGGTTGACGAGCGCCTGAGGGTCAGGGGCGTCGAGCGGCTGCGCGTCGTTGACGCATCGATCATGCCCATGGTGACTTCGGGCAACACCAACGCGCCCACGATGATGATCGGCGAGAAGGGCGCGGACCTGATCGCGCAGGACGCCATCGCGCTGTAGCCATCAGCGCATTGCAACCCAACGGATTCCACCCATGACACAGACCACTTCAGACACCACCTTGTCCCACGTTCAAGCGGAGTACCCGGGCATCGGGCTCTTCATCGATGGCGAATGGATCCATGATCGGCCCGCTGGCCAGGAGGTCAGGAACCCGAGCGACGAACGCGTTCTCGCCCGCGTTCCCCAAGCCAGCTTCGACGATCTGGCCCGCGCCTTGAATGCCGCGGCCAGCGGCTTCCTGATCTGGCGGGACACACCGCCGCCAGAACGCGTCGCCATCATCCAGAAGGCGGCGGCCCTGATACGGGAACGCGCGGAAGGCATCACGCGGATCATCACGCTGGAAACGGCAAGACCCTCGCGGAGGCCCGCGCGGAGGTCGACCGCTCGGCCAGCTTCTTCGACTGGGACGCGGCCGAGTCGCTGCGCAACTATGGAACCATCGTGCCATCGGAGCCGCAGATGCAAAAGCTCGTGCTGCGCCAGCCCGTGGGCCCCGTCGCGGCATTCACGCCTTGGAACGTTCCCCTGAGTTCACCATCGCGCAAGGTCAGCGCGGCGCTTTCGGCGGGTTGCTCCATCGTTCTCAAGGCCGCCGAAGAAACGCCCGGCGCTGCCTGCGCCCTGGTGCGATGCTTCATCGATGCCGGCCTGCCCCGCGGCGTGCTGAACCTGGTCTTTGGCGATCCCGATCAGATATCCACCACGCTGATTGCATCGCCAGTCATTCGCATGGTCACGCTCACCGGCTCGGTCCAGGTCGGTAAGCGACTGACCCAACTGGCCGCCGCGTCAATGAAACCGGCGCTCATGGAGCTTGGCGGACACGCGCCCGTGCTGATCTGTGACGGCGTCGATGCGGCAGAACTGGGCCGCCTGGCCGCGCGGGGCAAGATGCGCGTGACGGGGCAGATCTGTGCCTCTCCTTCGCGCTTCATCATTCACCATCGCGTGTATGACGAGTTCGTGGCGGCGTTCGCCAGCGCTGCCCGTGATCTCCGCGTGGGCGACGGCCTCGATCCGAACGCACAGATGGGACCGGTGGCGAATGCACGTCGTCTGGCGGCCATGCAGGCGCTGGTGGAGGACGCGAAGGGGCGCGGCGCCCGCGTGGCGGCGGGCGGACACCGCATCGGTACGCGGGGATATTTCTTCGCCCCCACCGTGCTTGCCGAGGTGCCCCTCGACGCCGACGTGATGAGACACGAACCCTTCGGTCCGCTGGCTGCCTGCGTGTCCGTGCACGATCTGGATGAAGGCCTGGCGATGGCGAACAGTCTTTCCGTCGGGCTGGCAGCCTATGCATTCACCAACTCGCTGCACGAGAGTGAACGCATCATGCGCGAGCTGGAGTGCGGCGTGCTTTCCGTCAACCACTTCGGCGCACCGGGCGCGAACGCCCCGTTCGGCGGCGTGAAGGAAAGCGGTATTGGCCGGGAGGGAGGCGCGAGCAGTCTCGACGCGTACACCGTGACCAAGACGGTTCTGCAGCGGGCAGCATGCGTCTGATCCGCTGATCCCGGCTTCAACCTGCCCTCAACGTCGCAGGTTTCGACCTGGTCTCGATGCACTTGGTCCTTCGCGCAGAGACGATATCACCGTTGGCTGCGGCCCGGAAGAAGCATCGGCGTTCGTGGCGTGCTTCATGGCATGCCGCGCTGACGGCGTGGGCACGCGGCCACAACACGCTACGCCGCGACAGGCAGCTGTGCGGACGCGGGGCTCGGGATGTACGAATTCTTGGCGAGTGGGGGCTGTGTCGCCGCGAGGTCTTCGGCGGTCGCGATTTGCCTAGTGAGGATTTCGAGCTGGTCGAGGATGATCCGGGCGTGCAGCACGAAGAGCTTGCCCGCGTCGGTCAGGTGAAGCCCGCGATGATCCCGCACGAACAGCGGCCTACCCAGCGTGCTCTCCAGAGCGCTCAGCCGTTGGCTGCCAGCCGAAATCGAGCAGTGCGCGCGCTTGGCTGCCGCAGACAGCGATCCCGTCTCTGCGCAAAGGACGACCAAGCGCATCGAGACCAGGTCGAGGCGTGCGATGTTGAAGTCCATGATGTCAGTCCAGCGCAATGAGGTCGGGATCAGCGGTTCATACGCGCGCCGTCCTTTGCAGAACCGTCTTGGTCACGGTGTACGAGTCTAGGTCAGGGGTCGCCCGCGGCACGGGGTCGAGCAGGCGCTCGTCGCACGGGCTGCAGACCTCTAGCCAAGGTCGACGGTCACAGCTCCACTCGCCGTCTACGAACAGGCCGATGCGCGGATAGGCACCTCGCGCGGATTGCTCGGGCTGAGCCGGGTTCGAATGGAGCACCTCAGCGCCTCCCTATTCCACCCGCCGAACGGACGGCGAGAGTTGTCTCAGCGGGCAATCCGGCGAAAGTTCATCTGGCTGCATATATTGAATGCTAGGCCTGGATATTTCGATAGTCAATCTAGGTTTTACCTAATGGAACCTATGCTGCAGAGCAGTGGAATTGAGAAGACTCAATCCGAGCTCAGTTGCAGCCGATTCGGCTGGCGCCGCTCTATCGCGTATTTGAGGAGTGCCGCCGTGCGGTACACCGCGTGAGCAAACTTCCCGTAGGGCAGCAGCGCGAACAATGCGAGGACCACACCGAGGTGAAGGGCGAGCAGCAGCGGCATGGCCGACGTGTCACGGAAAGCAAGCAGCGCCAAGCCGGTGAGCGAGGTGAAGAACAGCAGGCCAATGAACCCCAGATCCATCGGGCGCTGTTGCGGATCGCCGTGCAGTGGATGCCGCCTGATGTTCAGCCAGAACAGCCCGGCTGGTCCGATGAGAAGGCCGACGCCTCCCGCCGTGCCGAGCAGCACAGGCAGGCTGACGATGTCATAGGGTGCGTGCCAGCCGAACACGTAGTGGTAGATCGTGGCCACTGACGTTGCGGCGAAGCACAGCATGAAACCGTAGAAGGTGAAGTGGTGCATCCGGCGGCGCCAGAGGGTGAAGCGGTCGTTTGCATCGTTGCAACCATCACCGTGTCCACCGTCCAGGTACTTCAGGGTGAGAACGTTGCGCGCGGCCTCCGCCACCGAGCCTTTCGCGAGGTCGCGGTCCACCGGCGCAGTCTGTCCGCGCCAGAATCGGGTCGCGCCGATCCCAAGTGCCAGTACCGCAAACAGGAACACCGCTCCGAACATGGCCGCCATGAGATTGTGCGGGAAGATGGCGTAGAAATTCCCGGCGAGCGGCTCGCGGATCAGCGAACCGCTCATGGCGATGGCCATCGCCAGAAACAGCGCGAGCCCGAGCGCCACGGCAGTCGAAACTGCGAGCCCATTGCGGCGGTATGCCCCTGCAAACGCTGCTGGCCAGGCAAACTCTTCGTAGGTCTTGACGCGCACCTGAGCCATCGCACGAGGCACATTCACCGCGAACTCGTGGGGTGGGGCGTACTGGCACGCGTGCAGGCAAGCGCCGCAGTTGTGGCAAAGATTGGCAAGATAATGCACATCCCCGATGCCGAACTCCAGGCGGCGCGTCATTGCCGGGAACACCGCGCAGAAGCTTTCGCAGTAGCGACAGGCGTTGCAGATCTGCATTTGGCGCGCCGCTTCGGATTCCGCGGATCCGCCGCCGGCCAGGGCGACCGCATCGCGGGTGAGTTGATCAAGCTGCTGCATGTTCGCTCCCCACTCGCGCAGCGGCCGCGGCTTGCGTCCCGGCAATACGTCCGAACGCGGTTCCAATGCTCATTCCAACTCCTGCGGTATAGCCACGGCCAAGCACGTTGCCGGCCATCATTTCGCCTGCGACAAAGAGGTTCTCGCTCGGCACACCATTGAAGTGCACCTGCGCCTTCTCGTTGATCCTCAGGCCAAGATAGGTGAAAGTGATGCCCGGTCGCAGCGCGTAGCCGTAGAAGGGCGCTGTGTCGATCGGACGTGCCCAGTGCGTCTTGGGCGGGGAGAGGTTCTCCGTATGGCAGTCGTCGAGCACCGTGTGGTCGAACGTCGCGACCCGGCAGGCGGCGTTGTAGTCGTTCATCGTCTTCATGAAGACGGCTTCGTCGAGCTGCAGCTTGCGAGCCAGCTCCGGCAGGGTCTGGGCTGTCACGCCGGGGAAGACCGGCGGCATGAAGCGGCCGATCGCCTTGCTGTCGATGATGCAGTAGCCGATCTGGCCAGGCTGCAAGGCGACCAGCCGGCCCCAGATGGCATAGCGCTTGGGCCAGAAATCCTCGCCCTCGTCATAGAAGCGTTTCGCCTCGCGATTGAGCATCACGCCCAGAGATACGGCGTCGACGCGCGTCACGATGCCACCGTCGTAGAGCGGCGCGCGCGCGTCGATCGCAACACAGTGTGCCTGCGTCGGGTCGCCGATGATGTCGGCGCCCTGATCCATCATGTGCTTGATGAGCACGCCCTGATTGAAGCGGGTCCCGCGGATGAGAAAGTTGTCGGCCGGCCACTCGCCGCGCTCGTTCTGTCCCCACGCCTCGCGCAGCCACTCGCGGTTGGATTCGAAGCCGCCGGCGGCCAGCACACAGGCTTTCGCCTCGATGCGCTCGTTGCCAATGCGGGCGGCAACGAACTGGCCGTCACGGATCTCGAGCGAGTCCACCGGCGCGTTGTACCGGATCTGGACCCCCAGATTCTCGGCGCTGCGGTAATAGGCGTTGACCAAGGCCTTTCCGCCGCCCATGAAGAACGCGTTCGTACGGGACAGATGGAGCGTGCCGGCGAGCGAGGGCTGGAAGCGAACCCCGTGCTTGCGCATCCAATCCCGGCAAGACGAGGAAGCGCGGATCGTGAGTCGCGCAAGCTTCTCGTTGGTGGCGCCGCCCGTAACTTTCAGCAGGTCCTGCCAGAACTCTTCCTCAGGATAGGCGTCCGAGAGAACATCCTGGGGCGCATCGTGCATGCAACGCAGGTTGCGTGTGTGCTGGGAATTACCGCCGCGCCATTCGCGCGGCGCCGACTCGAGGAGCAATACGCTGGCACCCGCCTCGCGCGCCATGAGTGCCGCGCACAGGGCTGCGTTGCCCCCGCCAATAACAAGTACATCGACCATGCCTCCACTGTAGGCAGTTGATCGCGTGCCGGGAAGCGGGCAGTGAAGATCGACCCATCACAATTCGTGATGGCCTGAGTGATGGTGCGGCCGCGCTCCGACCCATTCACCGGTGCGCACGAGTTCGCGTGCGCAAACCGACAGGACGACCCTGGCAGCGATGGCCGCGGGGGACAGTTCATCGTTGGACAGGCTGCACAGGGTGCAGATGCGGTGCGCCTCGGGATCAACGATCTCCGCCAGCTGGAACCGCTCCGATGCGTCCGGGTAGCGACGCGTCGCGGACCCGGGCTGCAGGGTGGCTCCGAATCCCGAATCCACGGCATCCATCAGTACGGCGAGCGAGTCGATCTCGCTCGCAATTGCGGGCTTCAGGTGCAAACGAGAGAACGCCGCGTCGAGGACCGCGCGCAATCCATGGGATGCCGTCGGCAGGATCAGCGGCACGTTCTCGAGGTCGGATAACCGGATCCGGGGGGCAAGAGATTCGACGGCAGGATGGCGCGCCGACTGGATGAAGAAGAGGCGTTCTTCCAGAAGAGGCGTGACGGTCCAGCGTCGGCCGGGGTGTGACCCATAGAGCACGGCGAGATCCAGTTGGCGCGCATTCAGCAGGTTCGCAAGGTGGCCCGAGAGGCTTTCCACGATGTGCAGCCGTACATCAGGATATCGCTCGCGCATGGCGCGAATGAGAGGAACACCGAGCACTGACGCGGTGGTAGGAGGCAGGCCGACACTGACGGTGCCGGAAAGACGAGCTTCCTGAGCGGCCCGAACGGCCTGGTCGGCGTGGCGTACCGTGAGCTGCGCCTCGCGCAAGAAAGCGAGGCCCGCTTCGGTGGGGGTGACCCCTTTACCGGAGCGCAGGAGCAGGCGTGTCGACAGTTCGCCCTCGAGTCGTGCGATCTGCTGACTCAGCGCCGACTGCACCATGTCCAGGTCGGCTGCGGCCCGACTGAAACTTCCGAGTTCCACGACCCGAACGAAATAACGCAACTGACGAAGCTCCATGGTTTTGTCTCCAGGCGGTGGGGCGTCACACGGATCACAGTCTCCTCTTCAAGATACCGACGCGGCCTTGCCGTGTCAGGAGGGTTTCGAACTTCCGAAAGGAAGCGAGCTGGCGAAGTAACCCTGATTGCCAGTATGCATGCGAAGTTGGTTAGCAGAAATTACTTGACAGCCCATAAAAAGCGTCTGGACGTAAATGACGCCCCAGGGCAAAGTTCTGCGTGAGCGGTTCGAGATCCAATGAGGCGACAGGCTGCGACGCTCCTGTCCAGAGGTGTGGCAACGAGGTATCTGCGGGGTCGCGGAGCGAAGCTGCAGTCGACATCGGAGTGCATGGCCGAATGATGCAGGGCGAGTGATTTCTGGGCGGCAGCACTCTCAGGAACCGGGAAATACGGGCAGACATGAAGTTTCAATGATTAAAACACGGTTCATTCATAGGTACAATCGCCGTGGATTAGAGGACTGTCCATCGCAAGGTGACGTGCAATGAAGAGCGACGTGTATGACGTGATCGTGGTTGGGTCCGGGGCTGCAGGGCTGGCAGCGGCGTGCACGGCAGCCGCCCATGGCAAGCGGGTTCTGGTGCTCGAGGCAGCCGACCGCATCGGAGGCACCACGGCCATTTCCGGCGGGATGGTGTGGATTCCTGCCAATCACAAGATGAACGCCGCGGGTATCGAGGACAGCCTGGATGCGGCGCGCAACTACCTGAACCATACGGTCCCTGGCTCCGTCGAGGATCCGCGCATGCAGGCGTTCCTCACGCGGGGGGACGAAGCCATCCGCTTTCTGGAGGCGCACACCTCCCTGCAGTTGCAGGCTGTTCGGCGATACCCGGATTACTACCCCGACACGCCAGGTGCCACTGCCGGTGGCCGTGTGCTAGAGCCTGTCCCGTTCGACGCCACCGCACTCGGCCCGGCATTCGCCCAGCTGCGCGATCCCTTGCCCGAGTTCATGCTTTTCGGCGGGATGATGGTGAGCCGGGAGGACCTGCCTATCCTGCGGCGAGTGGGGCATTCGCTCGGTGCCGTCTGGCACGCCACGAAACTGGTCGCCCGCTACGCTATGCAGCGGATCCGAGCTCACCGCGGCACGACCCTGGTGCTGGGCAATGCACTGGCCGCACGGCTGTTCAAGTCGGCCCGCGACTTGGATGTGGAAATCGCCATCGAGGCGGCCGTGGTCGGCATGATCATGGAAGGTGACCGTGTCGCGGGCGTGCGTGTGAAGCGTGAAGGCCAACTGCGGCAGCTGCGCGCGAACGACGCTGTGATCTTGGCCACCGGCGGCATCTCCCATCACCCGGATCTGCGGCGCGACTATATCCCCGCAGCTGCGGGGGAAGTGTCCGCAACTGCGAAGTCAGGCGCTGGGCGAGGGGGAGCGCACCTCGCGGGCAGTCTGGGTGCGAAGCTGAGCCCGAGCGCCGCCACAGTCGACGATGCCCTGGCCTTCTGGGTGCCGGTGTCGAAGTTTCGCCGGGCGGACGGATCGCAGGCCGTTTTCCCGCACACGGTAACGGACCGAGCGAAGCCCGGCCTCATTGCAGTCAACAAGGACGGGCGCCGGTTTGTCAATGAAGCGGTCTCGTACCACGAGTTCGTCCGGGCGCAGTTGCGAGACTCTACGGACAACATCCCGGCCTGGCTGGTGTGCGACAAGGACTTCCTGTGGAAGTATGGCTTGGGCCGTGTTCGACCCTTCGCGCTGTCGATCAAGCGTGACCTCGAAACTGGCTACCTGAAGCGCGGCAAGACGATGGAGGAGCTCGCAGAGGTTCTCGGACTTCCGGTCCGGAACTTCGTGGATACGGTCCACCGCTTCAACCTGGCCGCTGTGCGAGGCCTCGATAGCGAGTTTGGCCGAGGATCCAACATCTATCAGCGCCATCTGGGCGACGTGGACCAGCGGCCCAACCCCTGTGTCGCGCCCATCAGGAATGGCCCTTTCTACGCCGTCGCCGTGTACCCGGCCGACCTCGGGATGGCCGCGGGGATCGTCACGGACGAACACGCTCGCGTGCTCAGGAAAGACGGACAGCCCATAGCGGGTCTCTATGCGTGCGGCAACGACATGCACTCCGTCATGAACGGAGCTTACCCCGGGCCAGGAATCACCCTTGGGCCAGCGCTGGTGTTCGGCTATATCGCGGGATCGCATGCCTCTGGCAAGGGGGCGCTGGCGGGCTGGGCTGGCGAGATGGGGGCTTCATCTCAACAAACGGCAAGGAGGGCGGCAGCCTAGACGGGAAACCGAGTAGATCGGCCGCGACAGCGCTTGTCGATGTCGGAAATTGACACAGACCAAAGTGTCTGCAAGGTTCCAACTGTCGGAACTCGATTTGACTACTGAAATCATTGGGGGTAATATTCACCTTGATGAGATGAAGGTGTGGATGTCTCGCGCAGTGAAGGCGAGCCCGGCCTTGGGCGAACTGCGTGGCCTGTTAGTGCCGGCCACGTTCTATGCAGGCTGGCCGGTGCGCTTGGCTGCAGATAGGGCGGCGCTGGAGCCTCTGGAAGCAGACGGCAGGCGACAGCCAGATTCAACGAAACACGGATACAAGCTTACGAAAGCGAGGAATAAATGAAAGGCAGCGAACTCATTGCCGAGTACCTGGTGCAACAAGAGGTGCCCTACGTTTTTGGCATCTGCGGACACGGAAACGTGGGTATGCTGGATGCGCTCCACCAGGTGCGCGACAAGGTCCAGCTCATTTCGCCGCGTCACGAGCAGTGCGCCGGTCACATGGCTGACGCGTATTTCCGTGTGAAGCACCGTCCGGTGGCCACGCTGACCTCCACCGGTCCCGGCTCGGCCAACATGGTCATGTCGCTCGCCACTGCCTTGTCTGACTCGTCGGCCTTTCTGGCCATCACCTCGAACGTGCCCACCTCCCAGATGAACCGGGCGCCTTTCCAGGAACTGTACAAGCACAACCAAGCTGACTTTCCGAACGTGCTTCGCCCGGTCGTGAAGCGCAGCTTCCAGCCTTCGCGTGTGGACATGCTTCCGCTGGCTCTGCGCCAAGCCTTCGACACCATGGTGACCGGACGCCCGGGTCCGGTGAATCTCGACATTCCGTACAACCTGTACCAGGAAGAAGCCGACGTTGCCGTGCCGCCCAAGTCGCACACACTCGGCCAGCAACGCCCGGCCGCCTCGAACGCGGACGTCGCTGCCGTGATGGAGCTGCTGCGCGAGGCCCAGCGCCCCGTGTTCTTCATCGGCCACGGCGCGACGCTGTCGGAAGCCGGCCCTGAGATGACCGCGCTGGCGCATCGCCTTGGCGTACCGGTGATCACCTCGCCCAATGGCATGGGCTGCGTTCCCGCGGACGACATGATGACGCTGGGCTTCATCGGCCGAAACGGCGCCTACCCGGCCAACCAGGCGGGCCGTCACTCTGACCTGGTGATCACGATCGGCACGCGCTTCGACGACCGTTCCTCCTCCAGCTGGCACCCCGGCTATTCCTGGAACTTCCCCAAGACCAAGCTCGTTCACGTGGACATCGACCCGCAGGAACTGGGCCGCAACTATCCCCCCACCGTGGGCATCGTCGCGGACTGCAAGGTCTTCTGCGAACAGCTGCTCGCCGCGGTCAACGAAGAACAAGTCGATTCGAGCCGCTTTGCCGGCTGGCGCGACCAGGTCGCGGGCTGGCAGCGTGAGTGGGAAGCCTTCGTTCGCCCGAACTTCAGCTCCGTCACGACGCCGATCCGCCCCGAATACGTGGTCGGAGCCCTGGACGACGTTCTGCCTGACGATGTGATTCTGTCGCTGGACTCGGGGGTGCATCACAACTGGTTCATGCAGTTCTGGAAGCCGCGCCGCACCCAGAGCATGCTCAACAGCTGGGGCTATTCGTCGATGGGTTTCGGCGTTTGCGGTGTGCTGGGCGCTCAGCTCGCTGCCCCTGACCGCCCTTGCGTTGCCGTGGTCGGCGACGGTGGCTTCACCATGACCCCCTACGTGGTCTGCACCGCGGTTGAATACAACCTCCCGTGCGTGTGGATCGTCTGGAACAACTTCGCATGGGGCGCGATCCGCGACATCCAGTACGGCATGTTCGGCGGCCGGGAACTGGGCACCGCGTTCTACAAGGGCGAGCAGGGCCCCGGCGGCGAGCGCTACAACCCCGACTTCGCGGCCTGGGCGCGCGCGGCCGGAGCAGACGGCATCACGGTCACGCGCAGCGAAGACCTGCGCGGCGCCGTTGAGCTGGCACTGCGCAACCGCCGCCCCTGCGTCATCGACGTCCATGTGGACAGCGAAGTGCGTCCGCCTTCCACCGGCACGTGGCAACTGCCGCCCACGCCGTTCAAGGAGCCGATGTTCGGCAAGCCGTGGGTTGCCTAAGCGCCGGAAAGGGAGTCCATGATCACCCCGCTGCCTCAACCCGAGCCGAACGCCGACTCCCGGCCGTACTGGAGCGCGGCCAGTGAAGGCCGACTCCTCATCCGCGCGTGCAAGGCCTGCGGCGCCAAGCACTTCATGCCACGTCATCTGTGCCCGGAGTGCTGGTCGGACCAGCTCGAATGGGTCGACAGTGCCGGCCGTGGCACGGTGCACAGCTTCAGCATCGTGCATCGCGCACCCACGCCCGAGTTCGCGGCCGGCACGCCGTATGTGATTGCCATGGTCGATCTCGACGAAGGACCGCGCATGTTTGCCAACGTGATCGGCGAAGGAGCCCTGGCCGTGGCCATCGGCGACCGCGTGAGGGTGACGTTCGAGGAACGCGGCGACGGAATGAAGATGCCGCAATTCACCCGCGAGGCCTAGGGAAAGAGATATGACCCAATCCATGTCCCTGAAGAACAAAGTGGCGATCGTCGGCGTTGGCGAGTCGGACATCGGCAAGGTGCCCGGCATGACGGGGCTTGGCCTGAACACCCAGGCGATGCGACGCGCGCTGGACGACGCCGGCCTCAAGGTCTCCGACGTCGACGGCCTGCTGACGGCCTATTCCTTCACCGAGTCGTACACCATGCTGGGCTCGTCGCTTAGCGAGTACACAGGTCTGAAGCCGCGCATGTGCGCCTCGATGGTGGCCGGCGGCGCCAGTCCCGGCATCATGCTGCGGCACGCGGCGCAGGCGATCGCCATGGGCTTGGCAGAGACCGTTCTGGTCTGTGCCGGCGAGAACCGGGCCACTGGCCTTGGACGCGAGGCAGCCATCGCCGTGCTGGCCAACGTCGGCCACCCGCAGTTCGAGAAGCCCTATGGCGGCTCGATCCCGGGTTTCTACGCGATGGTCGCCCATCGTCACATGCACGAGTACGGAACGACGCGCAACCAGCTCGCCAGTGTGGCGGTCAACACGCGCGCCCATGCCGCCCTGCATCCGAACGCGCAGATGAAGGCGCCGCTCACCATCGAGCAGGTGCTGGCATCCAAGCCGATCGCCGATCCGCTGCGTATGCTCGACTGCTGCCTGATCTCCGATGCGGCGGGAGCCTTCGTCGTCACGTCGGCCGAGCGGGCGCGCGACCTGCGCCAGAAGCCGGCCTACCTGCTGGGCGTAGGCGAGATGCACACGCACGAGCACATCATGTGCGCGCCCAGCCTGACCCACTTCGGCGCGGCGCAATCCGGGCGCACTGCCTATGAAATGGCGGGCGTCAAGCCCGCCGATATCGACGTCGCTGAGCTCTACGACTGCTTCACGATCGTCCCCATCATCGAGCTCGAAGAGCTCGGGTTCGTGGAGCCCGGCGCCGGTGGCGCCTTCTTCGAAGCGGGGCACGCGCGCATCGGCGGCAAGCTGCCGGTCAATACGCACGGGGGCATGCTCTCCCACGCGCATGCGGGCGCTGCCGGCGGTCTGTTTGGCATCGTCGAAGCCGTGCGTCAGCTGCGCGGCAATGAAGGCGAGCGTCAGGTCCACGGTGCCGAACTTGCACTCGTGCACAACGAAGGCGGGATTCTGTCTTCGCACTGCACCGTGATTCTGTCCAACCAGAAAGGCTGAGCTGCCAGCCCCACCACAAAGGAATCTGTAATGACGCTCTCCTACAAGCCGCGTGGCAAATACTTCGAGGACTTCCAGGTTGGGGACGAGCTCGTGACTCCCGCCCGCACGATCACCAGCACGGACATCGTGAACTTCGCGTGCATCTCCGGTGACTTCAACGAGGTGCACGTCAACCACGAGTACTGCAAGACCACTCCCTTCGGCGAGCCCATCGCCCATGGCCCGCTGATCTACGCGATCATGGGCGGCCTGCAGTACGCGAGCGGCATCAACGACGGCACGATGCTCGCCCTGCTGGGCATCGACAACTGGCGCCTGCTCGGCCCCGTGAAGCACGGCGACACGATCCGCATGCACTCGCGCGTGATCGAGAAGAAGGAAACGAGCAAGCCAGACCGCGGCGTGATCGTTTTCGAGCGGCGCTGCATCAAGCAAGACGGCAGCGTTGCGCAGGAGATGAAGACCACCCTGATGTACAAGCGCCGGCCGACGTAATCCGGCCGAAACCCACTTTCCAGACTATCCGCCGCGCCGCGGCCCCAACGCAAGAGGAAATATCCATGAATTTCATGCTGTCCCCCGAAATCGAAGCCGTCCGCGACATGGTGGGCCGGTTCATGCAGAACGAAGTTGTTCCGGTCATGGAAGACTTCGAAAAGCGCCAGGAATTCCCGCGCGAGCTGATCAAGAAGGCCGGCGAAGCTGGCCTGTACGGCGCGGTGTTTCCCGAGTCGGTGGGGGGCAGCGACATGGGCTACATGGCCGCCGCCGTGATCATGGAGGAAATGGCCCGCCACGACGTGCGCTTCGGCTCCTGCAACAACCAGCAAGGCGGCACCTGCCCCTCGTGCATCTACACCGCCGGCACGCCCGAGCAGATCAAGAAGTATGTCCCGAACCTGCTGGCGGGCAGGACCATCGGGATGATGTCGCTGTCCGAATCGGGCAGCGGCTCCGACGCCGCGGGGGCGATGAAGACCTTCGCCAAGCGCGATGGCGATGTCTACCGCATCAGCGGCCAGAAGATGTGGGCGTCGATCGCCAACGAGACGGATGTCGGCATCCTCTTCGCGAAGACCGATCGCGACGCCGGCGCCAAGGGCGTGACGGCGTTCATCGTTGAACCGAAGAAGTACCCTGGCTTCAAGGCCCAGCCGATCGACCTGCTGGGCATGTCCAAGGCCTTCCGCACCAACATCGTGTTCCTGGACGACTTCGTGGTGCCGGTCGAGAACCGCCTGGGCGAGGAAGGCGAGGGCTTCAAGATCATCATGCGCGCGCTGCAGCCCGGGCGCGTCAACGTGGCCGCAAAGGCGCTGGGCCTGGCCCAGGCATGCCTGGAAGACGCCGTGCGCTACGCCAACGAGCGCACGGTCAAGGGCCAGCCGATCGGCCGGTTCCAGATGATCCAGAACGACATCGCCGAGATGGCCACGGCGATCGAAGCCAGCCGCGCGCTGGTCTACAAGGCCGCCTACTGCATGGATAACGACCTGCCTTCCAACCGGATCGCGGCCATCGCCAAGTACCACGCCTCTTCCACCGCCAAGCTGTGCGCGGACAAGACCCAGCAGATCTTCGGCGGCTACGGCCTGGCGCGCGAATACCGCATCTCTTGGATGAGGGTGTATGCCGACATGTTCTTCAACGGAGAAGGCTCGGCGAACATCCAGAAGATCCTGATCGCCGAGGACGCTTTGGGCTACAAGCTCGCCGATCGCCATCATGGAAAGACGGGGCTGCGCGACGTGCGCCGTGACGACGTCGGCGCCCCGGCGTAATCCCCGGGGACAAGCGGCTGCCCAGTGTTATGGGCGGCCGAGGGCGCGGATGCGCTGAATTGGAATGGATTCGAATATGAACGAGAAAAGTACCCTGGACCGGCTGTTCCGGCCCGACAGCGTCGCGATCGTCGGCGCATCCCCACAGCGCGGAAGCCCGCGAAACGCGATCGTGCGCGTCCTGCTGAAACATGGCTTCGCCGGCCGCGTTTATCCGGTGAGCCCCAGTCATGCGGAGGTCGAGGGCCTCAAGGCCTACAAGTCGGTGGGCGAGTTGCCGGAGGTTCCCGACGTGGCTTTGGTGATCACGCCGGCGCAGACGGTGCCCGGCATCATCGCCGAATGCGGCGTCAAAGGCATCCGCAACGCGGTGGTGTTCAGCGCGGGCTTCGAGGAAACGGAAGCTGGCAAGGACCACGCGGTACGGCTCGCAGAAGCCGCGCGCAAGTACGGCGTGAACGTGATGGGGCCCAATTGCCAGGGGGCGTGGTCGGTGAAGCATCGCGCGATGCTGACCTACAGCCCGGCGGCGCAGAACCTCGAGACCATCCAGCACGCTCCCATCGCCGTCGTCAGCCAGAGTGGCGCGCTGGCGGGCGCCATCGGTAACTCGCTGCAGCGCGCGGGCATGGGCTGCTCCTACCTGATCAGCGTGGGCAATGAGACCGTGTTCGACGCCCTGGATGCGCTGGAATGGGTGGTCGAACAGGAAGACGTGCGTGTGGTGGCCCTGTACATCGAAGGCCTGAACTGCGCGGAGCGCATGCTTGCCATCGCGGAGAAGGCCCGCAAGCGTGGCGTCCAGATCGTGGTGCTCAAGGCCGGCCGTTCCGAAGTCGGCCAGCAGGCGACTGCCTCCCACACGGGCAAGATCGCCTCGTCCCACGCCGTCTATACCGACGTGCTGGAGCAGGCGGGCGTCATCTCGGTGAACAGCCTGGTGGAGGTCCTCTCCGCGGTGGAGGTGCTGGCGTTCCTTGCCAATCCGCGCATCAGTGGCGACCCCAAGGGCGGCATCTCCGTGCTCAGCTCCTCCGGTGGCGCGGGCGCCCTGCTGGCGGACCACAGCAGCGAAAACGGCATCCCGATGTCGGAATTCAGCCCTGCAACCGCTGACCGCCTCGAGAAGCTGCTGCCGGAGTTCGCACGCAAGGCGAACCCGATCGACCTGACGGGTCAGATCAACACCGTCGCCAACCTGTTCCGCGACACGTGCAACACGATCGCCGAGGACCCGCGCACGGAGGCGATCGTCGTGCAGTACGCGAGCAGCGGCCGCAAGTACCTGCAGGAGGACGGCGAGCTCTTCAAGAGCCTCGGACGGGAACTGCCCGTCATCGTCAGCTTCGTCGGCGAGACGATGGAGCCCGAGGTGCGCCGAGCGTTCCGCGAGGCAGGCGTCCTGCTGGCCGCGGACCCTTCGATCACGATGCAGGCGCTGTCGCTGATCTACAGGCGCCGCCGCTACCAGTCGCTGCCGCCGCTGCCAGAGCGGCCGCCGCTGCCCGAGCGCCCGGCACCGCGGGACTGGGAAGAAACCATGAAGTTCTGCGAAGACGGTGGCGTCACGCCGGCCAAGTGGCTGGTCCTGGGCCCCGAAGACCGCGCTAGGAACGCGTGTGCCGGGCTGAAGTACCCGCTGGTTGTCAAGGTGCTGCCCTCCGACTCGGAGCACAAGACGGAGCTGGGCCTGGTCAAGCTGCGCGTGCAGACGCCCGAGGCTGTGGATGCGCTGGCCGCCGAGTTCCGCGCGAAGATGGGCAAGCCGGGCGCGGGCATCCTGGTCCAGGAGATGGTGGGCGACGGCGTGGAAGTCGTACTGTCCGCGCTGCGCAAGACCGACTTCGGGCCGGTGATCTCGATCGGCACGGGCGGCGTGGCCATCGAGTTGTACCGCGACGTGACGCATCTGGCCCTGCCGGTCACGCGCGAGCAGGTGCTCGCGGCGCTGCGCAAGCTCAAGCTGTGGACATTGCTGCAAGGCTTCCGCGGCAAGCCCGCCGCCGACATCGACGCGCTCGCCGACGCGGCCGTGCGCTTCGGCGACCAGTTCCTGGCGGCGAGCGACGTGCAGGAGTTCGAAATCAATCCGGTGATCGTCGGCGCGAAGGGCGAAGGGCTGCGCGCCGTGGATGCTCTCGTGATTGTGTAGGGGAAGCAGAATGTCTAGTGAAGAAATTGGTGTCGCTCTGGACGGTCACGTCGCAGTGGTGGAACTGCGGCGTCCGCCCAACAACTTCCTCGACGTCGACCTGATCGCTGAACTCGCGACGAAGCTGGAGCGTCTTGACGAGGAGCCCCAGTGTCGCAGCATCGTTCTGGCGGCGGCAGGCAAGCACTTCTGCGCAGGCGGCAACCTCAAGCAGCGGCTGGAGGTGGAAGCTCGCGGGGAATCGTTCGTGCCAGCGACGCGCCACATCTACAAGGAGGCGCGCCGGCTCGTGGGAACACGCAAGCCGATAGTCGCCGCCGTGCAGGGCAGCGCGATCGGTGCGGGCCTGGGGCTGGCGGTCGTGGCGGACTTCCGCGTCACCTGCAAGGAAGCCCGGTTTGCCGCGAACTTCAACGCCATCGGCTTCGGGCCGGGTTTCGGCCTGACTGTCACGCTGCCGCGCCTGGTGGGACAGCAGAACGCGCGTTGGCTGTTCATGACGGGCAAGCGCATTCCCGGCGACGAAGCCTTCGCCATGGGCCTGGCCGATCGCCTCGTGGAGCAGGACCAGGTGCGCGCCGTTGCGATGGAGATGGCGCAGGAAATCGCGCGCTGCGCCCCGCTTTCGGTGCAGTCCACGCGCGACATGCTCAACGCCGGCTTCATCGCCGAGTTCCGCGCCGCCACCGAGCGCGAGTCCTTCGAGCAGAACTGGCTGCGCCAGACCAACGACTACAAGGAAGGCGTCGAAGCCGCCTCGGAACGCCGCGAACCGAACTTCACGGGCACCTGACCGGCGCCCGAGAACACTGAACAAGGAAACCTTGACATGACAGAGTTGATTGATGTCCGCCTGCTGATCGCCGGCGAATGGCAGGACGGCGCCAGCCAAGCTGAGGTGCTGGACAAGTTCCGCCTGACGCCCTACGCCCGCACCCACATCGCCTCACAGGAGCAGGTCCGCGCGGCGGTGGCCGCGGCCGAGGCCGCGTTCCGAAAATCGACGCTGACGGCCCATGACCGTGGCGCCATCCTCGACCGGGCTGCCGCCATCATCGAGCGGGATGGCGACAAGTTCATCAAAATCCTGCAGACCGAGGGCGGCTTCACGCTCTCCGATTCGCAGGGCGAGCTGCGCCGCTGCATCCAGACCTTCAAGCTGTCGGCGGAAGAAGGGCGCCGCCTCGTCGGCGAAGTGATCCCCCTCGAAGGCGCCCCGCAACAAGCGGGCCGCCTGGGCTTCACCATCCCGGTGCCGCTGGGCGTGATCTGCGCGATCACCCCGTTCAATGCGCCGATCAACACCGTGGCGCACAAGATCGGCCCGGCGATCGCCGCGGGCAACGCCGTGGTGGTCAAGCCCTCGAGCAGCACCCCCAACACCACCAACATGCTGGCCGCCGCCCTGATGGAAGCCGGCCTGCCCGCGGGCCTGATCTCCGTGATCCACGGCGGCTCCAAGGTGGCGCACTGGCTGATCGCCGAGCCGGCGTTCAAGTTCTTCGCTTTCACCGGCAGCACCGAAGTCGGCCGCGACATCCAGCAGCGCGCCGGCCTGCGCCGCACCCAGATGGAACTTGGCAGCATTGCCTTCACCATCCTGAGCGCCGACACCAACCTTGACGTCGCCCTGCCCAAGGTGGTGGGCGCCGCCTACCGCAAGGCAGGCCAGGTCTGCACCTCCATCCAGACCCTGCTGGTGGAACGCAGCCGGATGGCCGAGGTCGAGGCGCGCCTGACCGAGATGGTCAACAAGCTGGCCTATGGCGATCCGTTCGATCCCAAGACCCAGGTTGGACCGGTCATCAGCTTGGCGTCGGCCCAGCGCATCGAGAGCTGGATCGAACAGGCGATGCAGCGCGGCGCGCGCCGCCTCGCGGGCGGCCCGCGCCAGGGCGCGGTGGTTCCGCCGACGCTGCTGGCCGACGTGGACGACAGTTGCGACGTCAGCTGCAACGAGATCTTCGGCCCGGTGATGACGCTGGTGCCCTACGACACACTGGACGAGGCCATCGACCGCGTCAACTCGACGCCCTACGGCCTGGCCACCGGCTTCTTTACCAACCGCCTGGACGAGGCAATGAAGGCCGTGCGCCGCCTGGATGTGGGCGGCGTACACATCAACGAGACATCTAGCTCCCGCGTCGACCTGATGCCGTACGGAGGCACCAAGGATTCCGGCTTCGGCCGCGAGGGCCCGCGCTACGCCGTGCACGAAATGTGCGAAATGCGCATGGTGAGCCTGTCGGTCTGACCGAGCTTCAAGGAAACAAGGAATTGGAAGAGCAAAGATGAAAGTGTTGGTCGCTGTGAAGCGCGTTGTCGACTTCAACGTCAAGGTCAGAGTCAGGTCGGACAACACGGGGGTGGACATCGCCAACGTGAAGATGAGCGCGAACCCGTTCTGCGAGATTGCGGTCGAGGAGGCCGTGCGCCTGAAGGAAAAGGGACTTGCCACGGAAGTCATCGCCGTCTCCTGCGGCGTTCAGCAGTGCCAGGAAACCCTGCGCACCGCCATGGCCATAGGCGCCGACCGCGCCATCCTGGTCGAGACGAATGAAGAGCTGCAGCCCCTGGCCGTGGCCAAGCTGCTGGCCGCCCTGGTGGCCAAGGAACAACCCGGCCTGGTGATCCTGGGCAAGCAGGCCATCGACGACGACGCGAATCAGACCGGCCAGATGCTCGCGGCGCTGGCCGAGCTGCCCCAGGCCACCTTCGCCTCCAAGGTCGAGGTGGCGGGCGACAAGGTACAGGTGACGCGCGAGATCGACGGGGGCCTGGAAACCCTCAGCCTGTCGCTGCCCGCCGTGGTCACCACCGACCTGCGCCTGAACGAGCCGCGCTACGTGACCCTGCCCAACATCATGAAGGCCAAGAAGAAGCCGCTGGAGACCGTCAAGCCCGAGGACCTGGGCGTCGATGTCACGCCGCGCCTGAAGACCCTCAAGGTCTCTGAACCCCCGAAGCGCGGCGCCGGCATCAAGGTGCCCGACGTCGCCACCCTGGTGGACAAGCTCAGGAACGAAGCGAAGGTGATCTGATCATGACTGCATTGGTTATTGCCGAACACGACAACGCCTCCATCAGGGGCGCCACGCTCAACACCGTCACCGCGGCCGCAGCCTGCGGCGGCGAAGTCCATGTGCTGGTCGCCGGCCACAACGCCCAGGCAGCCGCCGAAGCCGCCGCGAAGATCCAGGGCGTGGCCAAGGTGATCCTGGCCGACGGCGAAGCCCTGGCCCATGGCCTGGCCGAGAACCTGGCCGCCCAGGTGCTGGCCCTGGCCGGCAACTATAGCCACATCCTGTTCCCGGCCACCGCCGCCGGCAAGAACGTGGCCCCGCGCGTGGCCGCCAAGCTGGACCTGGCCCAGGTCAGCGAGATCACCAAGGTGGTCTCCCCCGACAGCTTCGAGCGCCCGATCTACGCCGGCAACGCGATTGCCACCGTGCAGAGCCTGGACGCCAAGAAGCTGATCACCGTGCGCAGCACCGGCTTCGACGCCGCGGCAGCGAGCGGCGGCAGCGCCGCCGTCCAGAAGATCGAGGCCGTGGCCGCCAGCGGCAAGAGCGCCTTCGTCTCGAGTGAGATCGCCAAGAGCGAGCGCCCCGAGCTGACGGCCGCCAAGATCGTGGTCTCGGGCGGAAGAGCCCTGGGTTCAGCCGAGAAGTTCAACGAAGTCATCACCCCGCTGGCCGACAAGCTGGGCGCGGCGATTGGCGCCAGCCGCGCCGCGGTGGACGCGGGCTACGCCCCCAACGACCTGCAGGTCGGCCAGACCGGCAAGATCGTGGCGCCGCAGCTGTACATCGCCTGCGGCATCTCGGGGGCCATCCAGCACTTGGCGGGCATGAAGGACGCCAAGGTGATCGTGGCGATCAACAAGGATCCGGAGGCGCCGATCTTCTCGGTGGCCGACTACGGGCTGGAGGCCGACTTGTTCACGGCGGTGCCGGAGCTGGTCAAGGCACTGTAAATCCGTCGGCGATGCTCTCGCGGCGCGAACATCGGGAGGGAGCGATGCGAGAACGATCTTCTCGGCGGGCGGCGGCTCGGCGCACGTGATGGGCAGGCGCGGCAATCTAGGCGCGGAGATTGCGCCGGCCGTACTCGGCCAGGTCTGCCTGCACGCAGCCATGGCCGGCGCCCGCATGTCGGCGCCGCTTCTGGCGTTGAGCCAGGGTTACGGCAAGGGGGCGACAGGCTTGTTGGTTGCCCTGTTTGCCGCGACGCAGATCTTCCTGTCCCTGCCCGCTGGGCGCTACGCCGACCGCCATGGCCTGAAGCGACCGCTGATGATATGTGTCGTGGCGGCTTCCATCGGTGTTGGACTCGCCGCGGTGTGGCCGGTTTATCCCGTGCTCTGCGTCACGGCCTTGCTGTGCGGCGGTTCGGTGGGGGCCGCCACGATTGCGCTGCAGCGCCATGTCGGCCGCGCCGCCGAGTCAGCGGCCGAGTTGAAGAAGGCGTTCTCGTTGCTCTCGATCGCGCCGGCCAGTGCGAATTTCGTCGGCCCTCTGCTCGCAGGGTTGCTGATCGACCATGCGGGATTCCGAGCCGCATTTGCGGCGCTGGCCTGCCTGCCGGTGATCAGCTGGCTCTTGTCTCGCAACGCGCGCGAGTTTGGCGCTAACGAAAAGGTGCCGGCCGGGCCGCCTGGCACGGCGTGGGAGCTCATGGCTCAGCCCGGTATGCGCCGCCTGATGTTCATGAATACGCTGATGACGTCATCCTGGGATTTCCACGGCTTCATGGTCCCGGTGCTAGGGCATGAGCGGGGCATCTCCGCATCGGCGATCGGGACGATTCTGGGTTCCTTCGCCGTCGCGGCCGCATTGATTCGGGTTTCAGTGCCGGCGATTGCGGCCCGTGTACGCGAGTGGGTGCTGATCACAGGGGCGGTTGCGCTCGCAGGTATCGTCCTGCTCGCCTACCCCTTCACCCTGTCGCCGTTCACGATGGCTGTGTGCTCTGCGCTGCTCGGGATGGCGCTGGGATCGGTCCAGCCGATGGTGTTGAGCATGCTGCATCACATGACGCCGAGCCATCGCCAGGGCGAGGCCTTGGCGATGCGGTTGATCTTCACCAACGCCTCGGCGCTGACCATGCCGATGCTGCTGGGTGTAGCAGGCGGCGTGGTTGGCGCAAGCGGGGTGTTCTGGCTCATGGGGACGGTCGTGGCGGCTGGCAGCCGCGTCGGCTTCGGCCTGCGCGACGTGCACACCGAATAGGTCGGCCACGTGTCTCTCGCAGCAGGGAATTACCGATGCCGATTTGCCATCCACCACCGAAAACGTGCCGTTCAACGCCCGGCGTTTCGGCATCGCCGACATCTATAGCCAGGATGCCGTTACCACCATTCTGATGTAGTCCTTCGCAGCTCGACCGATGCAGACTCAACTCTGGGCAGCCGCATGAAATACATCCTCGTTACGGGTTCGACGGAAGGGCTCGGTCTCGCCGCGGCACGTAGTCTCATGGACGAGGGCTACGAAGTCATCCTCCATGCTCGTTCATCCAGTCGATCTGCCGCATTAGCCGCTATCGCCCCGCGCTCGGCAGGGGTTGTCATTGGGGATTTGGGCAGCGTTGAGGAAACGCGGTCCGTGGCCCAGCAAGTCAACAGGATTGGCCGGATGCACGCCGTCATCCACAATGCCGGCACCTACGGAGAATCGAGGCGCAATTCCACACCCGAGGGGCACGCTCAGATTCTCGCAGTCAACACGTTGGCGCCTTACATGCTGACGGCCTTGATCGAGCGTCCGAAGCGTTTGATCTACCTCAGCAGCTCAATGCATCGGGGGGCGGGTACTTCCCTGCGCGACATCGATTGGGTCGAACGTCGCTGGGATCGGGATAGCGCCTACTCGGAAAGCAAACTGTACGTCACCGCACTTGCCCTGTCGGTGGCCCGGCTTTGGCCGGATGTGCTGAGCAGCGCCGTCGATCCAGGCTGGGTTCCCACCAGAATGGGCGGTCCCAATGCTCCCGACGATCTGACCCAGGGATATCTTACGCAGACATGGCTCGCTGTCAGCGAAGATGCCGCCGCAAGAGTCAGTGGCGGGTACTGGTATCACCGGGTACAACAGAAGTCCACACCAGAAGCGCTCGATCCAGATTTTCAGGATCGGCTCATGGCGAGGCTCGCCGAACTGACAGGTATCTCGCTATTGTGAAGCGAGTGACGGGTTCATATCGGAGATTCTGACTATCCGAGGATCGAAGGACCCGAGAGGACGGCTCGTTCGGCTCGATTGCGGTAATGGAAGGTAAGGCGACGTTCCGCCTGTCCTCCCATGGGATCATGCGCCGTCGAGGCGAGGAGTAAAATTGGTTCCATCTAGTGAACTATTGGACTTCTGGCCATGGATCTGCGGCAATTGAGATACTTCGTTCAGATTGTCGAGAGCGGAAGCCTGTCCAAGGCGTCGCGCCAGCTGTTCATTGCCCAGCCGGCACTGAGCACGCACATGGCCAGACTCGAGGAGGAAGTGGGCAGGCCCTTGCTGGTGCGTTCAGCACGCGGCGTGGTGCCGACGCCCAACGGCGACGCGCTGTACCGCCACGCCAAGTTTCTCGTGCGTCAGTTTGACGAAGCCGTGTTCGTGGCGCGCCAGGAATACTTCGACCTGAAAGGGCGTGTGACCATCGGTCTCGCTCCGGAAACCGCGTGCATGCTGGGATTGCCGCTGCTGAAACACATACGGGAAAAGTACCCCGGCATCGTCCTCAATGTCGTCGCGGTGCACTCGGGTTACCTGGAGGACCTGGCGCGCTCGGGCCAGCTGGACGTGGCCATCTTGTTCAGCAAGACGGCTGCAAACGAATTGACTTTCGAGCCGCTCCTCGAGGAGGAGGTCTACGTGATGCTCCCAAGGAACAGCGGGATCCTTCCGGAATCGAAGGCATCGTTGACGCTCGCCGAAGCGGCGGCGCTTCCGCTCATTCTCCCGAGCACGGGATACGGATTGAGGCGGCAGATCATGCTGGAGTTCGAGCGGGCAAACTTGCAGTATGAGGCAGTTGCCGAGATCGACTCCCTGCTGCTGGCCATGCGGTACAGCGCCAAGGGCGGCGGCGTCACCATTCAGCCCATGGCGTCGACCCAGGCCTTCGACTTACCCGAGGGGTGGCGGTGCCTTCCAATATCCGACGCGCGGATGATGCGAACCAATTACCTCTACACATTGCCGATCCAAAAGCTGTCCGCAGGAGCTTCCGTGGTGCGTTCCGAGCTGAAGAACGTCGTGCGCAATCTCGTGGAAAGTGGCAGCTGGAAAGGCGTCCGGTTGATCGAAGAGGCCGCCCCACGGATATCAGCGGAGGACGCCGGACGCCGCGCAGTCTGATGCGCTGCCGGCCAGCCGTCAGTCCATCGATGCACCTGAAGTCTTGATCCGCTCTGCCTGTCGCGGACGGTCCTTGGCAAGAAAATCGGCGAGCTCGGCAGGGGTGGATCCGACCACCCTGAAGCCAAATGGCTCCAGGTACTTCCCTTGGAACTCCGGGTCATTAAGGACTTTCCGGATTGCGTCGGCGAGCTTCTCGACGACCACCACGGGGGTACCCGCCGGCGCTTGCAAGACGAAGTTGAAATCCGCTTGCACGGGGGCCACCTTCGTTTCGCTGAATACCGGGACTTGCGGCAGCGCCTTGACGCGCATGGGTGCATCTACGACCAAAGCCTTGAGCCTGCCATCATGCACATAGGGAGCCGCACCGGCCACCGCGACCCAGGCGGCTTCCACCTGGCCCGAAACGAGATCCGTGAGCAAGGGCGCGACGCCCTTGTAGGGGACGTGAATCATGTTCAGGCCGTTTTGTTTGGCGAGCATGGCCATGGGTAGATGCAGGACGCCGCCATTACCGGCCGAGGCATAGCTCACCGGCCGCGCTGCAGCGCGCGACCTCGCGAGCGCAACGAATTCCTCAATGGAGTTCGCCGGGACGCTCGGGTTAACGACTAAGACCAAGGGCGAGGACACCAGCCTGGTGATCGGAGCGAAGTCTTTCTCAGGGTTGTAGTTCAGCTTTCTAAAGAGAAACTGATTCTGCGTGAGCGGCACTTCCGTCGACAGCAGCAGCGTGTGGCCGTCCGCGGGTGCCTTGCTGACCTGCTGGGCCGCTATGGCCTCGTTGGCGCCGGGCCTGTTGTCAATGATCACCGGCTGTTTCCAATCGCTTGTCAGGCGCGGTCCTATGGCTCGCATCAGAACGTCCGTGGGCCCCCCCGCCGGATATCCGACCACAACTGTGATCGGCTTCACGGGATAGTCCGTTGCGTTCACAGCGGAAGCTGCGAACAAGCTGGCGGCCGCAGCCGCGGATGCCAGCGCGGAAAAAATTCGTCTCCGTGTCATTGTCTTGCTCCTTCGAGATGAGAGTTGCGTGCAGAAATTCAGGAGTCCGCGCACTCCGATTCCCTTCGTGGCGCCGATTGCTCGCGAGCGGTGACGGGGTGTGCCGCATCGGCCAGAACCATATCGGCGCACTTCTCGCCGATCATCATGCAGGGAACGCTGGTGTTGCCAGAGATGATGGTGGGCATGATCGAGGCGTCTGCCACGCGAAGGCCGATGATGCCATGGACGCGCAAGCGCTCGTCGACAACCGACATGGCGTCCTGTCCCATCCGGCAAGTGCCGACCATGTGCTGCGTGATCTGGCCCGACTTGCGAATGTAATCCAGGATATCCTCGTCGCTTTCCACCTTCGGACCGGGCGCTATTTCCTCGGCGATGAAGTCGCGCATCGGCGCTGCACGAGCGATATCGCGGGCACGCCGCACTGCCGCCACGGCGGTCTTCCGGTCATACTCAGTGTCGAGAAAGCGGTATCTGATGGCAGGCGGTGCGAACGGGTCTGCCGAGCGGATGTGGATCGACCCCGTGCTCTCCGTACGCTGGACGTGCGTGTACATCATGAATCCTTCGATGTCCGACATGCGACGGCTCTTGCCCGTCTTGATGTCGATGATGTAAGGACTGACGACCATCATCACGTCGGGTTCCTTCAACTCCGGGTAGGAACGCGCGAAGACCCGCATCGAGCCATGGCCCTGGGCGATCAGGCCCTTGCGCAGGAACACCCAGCGCAGGATCTCGATGCCAAGGCGCCAGCCATGCCCCTTCCTGGCGAGTGAAATGCCCGGCTGGTTGAAGCGCCATTTCATGATGGCCGCATAGTGGTCCCTCAGGTTCTCGCCGACGCCCTTGAGCTCATGCACCACCTGAATGCCATGCTGACGCAGGATGTCGGGATTTCCAATGCCCGAGAGCTCCAGCAATTTTGGCGTGTTCGCAGCGCCGGCTGACACGATCACCTCGCGCGTGGCGCGCACCTCGCGCATCACGTCGTTGCGTTGAAACCGAAGACCAACACACCGCTTGCCATCCAGAATCAGCGTCGTTGCCTCCGCGCCGGTGAGTATGGTCAGGTTCTTCCGCTTCCTGGCGGGCTCAAGGTATTGGGTTGCGGTGCTGTGACGCTCGCCGCGGTAGCCGGTGAGCTGCGCCATCGCCACGCCCTCTTGCGACTTTCCGCTGTAATCGGGGTTGTAGGGAATGCCCGTCGCTTGCGCCGACTTGATGAAATAGTCAAAAAACGAAGAGAGCTTCTTGCTCTCTGTGACCTTGACCGGACCATTGCGGCCACGGTACTCGTCAGAACCGATCTCGGTGCTTTCGATCTTCTTCAGATACGGCAGAACTTCCTTGTAGCTCCAGCCCGTGCAACCCAGCTGGCTCCAGGTGTCGTAATCGAGCTTCTGCCCCCGGTTGTACACAATGGCATTGATCGCACTGCTGCCTCCGAGCAACTTGCCGCGCGGAGCAGCAATGCGTCGGTTGGCATGGGTCGGGTCGGGTTCGGACTCGTACCGCCAGTCGACGGCGGGGTTGTCGACCAGGAAGACCACGCCCAAGGGCGGGCGAGTCCAGATGTACTTGGCGCCCTTGACACCGGCCTCGAGGCACAAGACGGTGTACTTGCCATTCTCGCTGAGCCGGTTGGCCAACACACCGCCGGCGGAGCCGGAGCCCACCACGATGAAGTCGTAAGTATTTGATTGCATAAGCTGTCTTCGATTCTGAGGTCTTCGCGCAGGCACGCGCCTGCGCTGGCAAGAATGGATTGCGCGTCAGTCGCCGTTGATGCAAACGCTCTTTTCGTAGAGGAAGCTTTCGATGTGGTCGCGGCCGCCCTTGACACCGTAGCCGCTCTGCTTGAAACCGCTGAAGCCCACCGCCGGATCAGCAAGGCCGTAGCAATTGACCCAGAGCTTGCCCGCCTTGAGGCCATGGATCGATTTGAGCATCGTGGCAACATTGCTCGTCCACACTGCGCCGCCCAGGCCGTAGATCGTGTCGTTGGCCAGCGCCAGCGCTTCGTCAACCGTGTCAAACGGGATCACCGAGGCGACCGGCCCGAAGATCTCCTCGCGGGCGATGCGCATGTCGTTAGTGACTTGATTGAACACCGTCGGCTCAACGAAATAACCTTCGGACAGACCGCCACCCAAACGATTTCCGCCGGCCACGAGCCGCGCGCCTTCGTCGCTACCAATCGTCATGTAGTCGAGCACCCGCTCCATCTGTTTCTTCGAAACGACTGGGCCGAGCTGGGTCGCCGGGTCGAACGGGTCTCCCACCTTGATCTTCTTGGTGAACTCGACCATGCGCGCCACGAACTCTTCCTGGATCGAGCGCTGCACGAAGACACGGGTACCTGCCGAGCAGATCTGTCCGGTGTTGTGGTAAACACCCATCGCCGCCCCCGGCACCGCCTTTTCGAGATCGGCGTCGGCGAAAATGATGTCGGGCGACTTGCCGCCCAGCTCGACCTGCACACGCTTCATGTTGCTCGCCGAGGCCTTGATGATCTCGCGCCCGGTGGCGGTCGACCCGGTGAAGGCGATGCGGTCGACATCCATGTGCGAGGCCAACGCCGCGCCCGCCTCCGCGCCATAACCGGTGACGATGTTGACCACGCCCGGCGGCACACCGGCGTCCATCAACAGCTCGGCGGTGCGCAGCGCGGTCAGCGATGCGTCTTCTGCGGTCTTGATCACGGTGGTGCACCCCGTGGCCAGCGTACCGCCCATGGTCCACCACATGCTGATCATCGGCCCGTTCCACGGGATGATGCTGCCAACCACGCCAATCGGCGCTTTCAGCGTCAGCGTCGTGTAGTTGCCCGGCAGCGAGTTAGGGATGGTCGTGCCGGTGTAGTTCAGCGCCTGGGCGGCGAAATACTTCACGGTCTGCAACACGCCGTTCTTCATCGCCTTGGTGCGAGAAAATGGCGCGCCCATGTCGAGAGATTCGAGCGTGGCAAGCTCCTCGAAGTTGGCCTCCAGCACATCCGCGACCTTGAGCATCAGCATGTAGCGCTGGTGCGGGGTAAATCGGCTCCACGGGCCCTCGAAGGCCCGGCGGGCAGCGGAAACCGCCAGATCGACATCCTCCTTGCGGCCGCGTGCCAGCGTCGCCAGCACCTGACCGGTGGCCGGATTGAAAGTCTCGATGCTTTCGCCAGACACGGACGGCCGCCACTTTCCGTCGATGAAGTGGTGCTTGTCCCTGCTGGACAGAAACGGTGTCGAAACCTCCGATGACTTTGCTTCCATGACTGCTCCTTTCATTTCGCTTACTTCCATGCGGGCAGTGTAGGAGCCCAATGGCATATTGAGGAAATACTGTTTTCCGAGCAGAGCCATCGCGGCAACTTATGGTCCGAGTCCCATCGCCGGCGCAGCCGCTCGGGTGCCTGCCGGTAGGCAGGGGATCCAGACCTACGTCTTCGACGACTGCCCAAGGGATTCAGGCAAGCGGTACGCGCGGATCGCCGTTCCTGCGAACAGGTCTGACTTTTCGGCTTCGGAGTACCCATCCGTCAGCCTCTTGAATGTGTTCCATAACACGCGCGCGGAGCATCCGCACTTGTCCGGCGGGAAATTTGACTCGAACATCGAGCGGGCGGACCCAAAGGCCTCAATGCAAGTCTCCACATATGGCTTCCAACTTCGGGCAAGCTCAAGGGAGTCTGGCGGAAAATCGCGGTCGATAAAGTCGGAGCCGTGAAGCCGCGAGTTGAATCCACCGATCTTCACCATGACGTTTGGACGACGCGCCAGTGCTTTGATCGACCGACTCCACTGTGCGATTGCTTCTCCACGGTGCATGGCGTACGGCCCTGTGAGAGCGAGGCCACCCGCATGGTCGACAATCACCTTGGTCTCCGGAAATGCGTCCACCAAGTCAATCAGCTGGGGGAGTTGCGGGTGATAGACCCAAGCGTCGAAAGTAAGTTCATATTTGGAAAGCCTGCTGAATCCTTCTCGGAAGCGGCGATCCAACAAGAGATCTTTCGGAGGTGGATTCATCAGGACATTGACTTCAGGGGTCGCGTCCCATGCAGCCATGTGTCGAATCCCGCGCAGCCGGTCCGGCGCACGTCGGAGATGCTCTTGCATCACCTCTTCGGCAAAGGCGCCGAGCGTGAGGTCGACCTTGGCGACGATCCCTGCGCACGCGCGAGCGGGACCGTAGTGGCCGCTTGCGAAGCTGGCTGCAACACCATTGGCATACTCGACTTCACCGACGCTCTGGAAGCGTGGGTCACCATTGGCGCGATACATGGACGAGCATTCGACGTAAACCGTCCCCCGAATATGGTGTCCGCAGTTGATGTCCTGGAGCAGCTCGGGGAGAAGGTACGGCGAAGCCCTGTGCCAGAGGTGGTGATGCGGATCGACGATCGGGCGCTTCGGGTCGATGACATCTTCCGTGCGCAACCCCAACCATTCGTCGTCGACGAACAGCTGAGGCGGAATGCCCCGTTGGGGCTTGCTTTTCTCCTTGGGCGGGTTCACACGCCGATTCCTTGTAGTTGGCTGTCCCCCTGAGGGAGGGAACCCGCGTCCGCTACCCCCAGCCGATGCGCCTTGCTGTACTCCCCCGGAGAAGCAGTTGCCACTCCCCTGAGGTGTCGGGGTGCGGCTGAGCCTGCACTGGGACGGTCAGAACTCAATCTTGACGTTGTTGCCTACCTTGCGCCACTTCGCGATTTCCTTCTCCACGAAAGACTGGAACTGGTGAGGCGTGGCGGGCATCGGATCGATGAAGTAGTTTTGAAGCTGAGTCACCAGGTCCGGTTGCGCAGAGATCTGGTTGATCGCCCGATTGAGCTTGTCGATGATCGGCGCGGGCAATCCCGTAGGACCAACTAGTCCATAGTATGTAAAAGGCCCGATGCTCTCGAGATCCTTGACGCCCGTCTCAGAGGCGCTCGGCACGTTAGGAAGGAACGACAGCCGCTTCGCATTGATCGCCATCAGCGGCCTGACCTTGTTGGCCTCCGCAAGTGGCGCCATGGCACGGCCGAGAGTGAAGGCCACTTGTACCGTTCCAGCGGCCACCTCCCGTGCAGCTTCGGGATCCGACTTGAACGGGACGTGAAACAGCTTGGCTCCTGTGAGGTTCATGAAGAACTCGGCGCCAAGGTGTCCTGCCGAGCCGACACCAGCCGTACCATAGCTCAGCTTGTTGGGATTCTCCTTCGAATAGGTGATCAGCTCACCGACCGTCCGTACGGGAACATCCGGGTGTACGTAAATCATGCCACCTGCTGTCCCGAGATGCCCAATGAAGCTGAAAGCCTTCAGAGGGTCGTAGGGCAGGTCTTTGCGGATCCCCGGCCCTTGCGACAGCGAACTTCCGGTTGCCAGATAGATCGTATGACCATCGGCCGGGGACATCTGTAAGGTGCGGATCGCATTGATCTGGCCGGCGCCCGGCTTGTTTTCGACATATACAGTCTGCCCGAGAACTTCCGAGAGCTTCTGGGCATACAGGCGAGCCAGTGCATCCGCACTGCTCCCTGCAGCGAAGCCGACGATCAGCCGGAGTGGGCGAGTCGGATACGCGGTGTCGCTGGCAGCTTGCGCCATGGATACAGTAGGAACGACAAGCGCAGCGGCGATCACGAGAATCGAACGGATGGATTTCAGAAACATTTTGATTATCCCAGTTGATGATGATCTAGTTGAACGACCGATTGCGGATACGCTATGAGGGGTTGCTGCGCCTCAAACGTCGCAGCGCCGCGCTCGCGACGACCAGTTGTCCCGCTTGCATGCGTTGCAGGCTGCGGCAGCCGCCAAGGGGCAGGCGACATCCCCAACGAATGCTTGGGTGCTGAGAGGCGTCGACTGCCGGCGGAGAGCGTGCTACGGAACCTCTTGGCGGCAGCGGACAATGACCCTGTCTCCGTGCAGAGCACGACCAGCCGGATCGACGTCAGGTCGGCCCTGGCGATGTTGATAACGTGCATCGCGTCGATGTCTCCAGTACACGGCGCCCGAGTCTTCGGGCACACCTTTATGAGGGCGTACTGTGACGCGGGTTGACTGGCTTGAGAACTACTGTTTTCTTAGAGGCCCCATAGCGCAGCGATATGGGGCGATCCGGACCCAGGACCTCGCCTGACGCGGGAACACGAAGTAGCCCGTACGGCGCGAGGCCGCGGGCTTGCAGGATCGTCAGATCCCGGCCGTCTGGCCACCGTCCACGACCATGGCGTGACCGGTGGTAAAGCCTGCTTCTTCGGAGCATAGCCAGAGCACGGTGGCTGCGATCTCCTCGGGTTTTCCCATGCGCCCGATCGGCTCTTGGGCGATCACGCGGGCTCGGCCTTCTTCGGTGCCTCCCGTGAACCGCTCGATCATCGGCGTGTCGATGATGCCGGGGCACACCGCGTTCACTCGAATGTTCGACTTCGCGTACTCGAGTGCCGCCACCTTGCTGAGTACCGTCACGCCAAACTTGGCGGAGCAATATGCGCCCTGGCCGCGGATTGCCATGATCCCGGCCCCCGAGGAGGTGTTCACGATCGCCCCGCCGCCGGACTTCAGCATCAGCGGGATCTGATACTTCATACAGAGGAAAACGCTGCGCAGGTTGATGCGGATGACGCGATCAAACTCCTCCTCAGCGAGGTCTGCTATTTGTGCCACTGGCTGTTCGGAGCCGGCATTGTTGAACGCCGCGTCCAGTCGGCCGAACGTCTGAATGGTCTTGTCTAGAGCCGCCTTGATGTCCTCACCGCGCGACACATCGCATTTGACCGCCAGTGCCTGGCCGCCGAGCTCTTTGATCATGTGGGCGGTATCCTGGCTGCCCTTTTCCGAGATGTCGGCGATCACCACGCTGGCGCCCTCGCGCGCGAAGGCAAGCGCCGTCGCGCGCCCAATGCCATTGGCTGCACCGGTCACGAACGCCACTTTGCCTGCGTATCTTCCGTTTATCTTCGCCATGTCGTCTTCCTTTGACTCTTCACGTTGCTTGTTCGGGCTGGGCTGTGGCCGAGTTCCCGGTGAGCCGCGAACTGCTTCGGACTTCAGGCCATTTCCTTGCTTTCGACCGGCAGGACCTCGTCGACCTGTACCGACACGATGACAGGGGGTTTTTTTCCCTTGGGGCCCCAGGTGCGCATGCGCGTTGGGCGCTCGCCGCTCGATGGGGCGAACCCGAAGAGGCGACAGGGCGTTCCGTCCGGCATGAATCCGATACCCGGGAGTCGATGCGCAGCAGCGACGCGGATCGATCAAGTCGCGATGCATGTCGTTCCGCAGCATGCCGACCCCCTTGTGCGTTTGTTCGATGAGATCTTCCTGCACTTCGCGCAGCTGTTCCTCGAAACCAGGATTTGCCAGGGCGACGGTGGCAGCGGAAGGTTCCGACATGCCGGCTCTCCTCATACGAGATTGAACTCAAACGCGGCTTCTTGAGCTGGTCAGGCCGACTTCTTGCGACGGCGGGAGCCACCCACGGTGTAGATGGCGGCGGCGGTGACCACGACGGTGCCCTCGATCACGCCCTGATAGTTCGCCCCCAGGTTCAGGATGTTGAACCCGTTGGTCAGCGCGAACAGCAGCAGGGCCCCGGCAAGCGTCTTGACGACGCTTCCCGCGCCACCGAAAAGCGAGGTGCCTCCGAGGATCGCCGCTGCGATGACTGTCAGCTCGGCGCCCTGCAGCGCGCCCGGGTTCACCGAGCGCAGCCGGCTCGCGAACAGCACTCCCGCGAAGCCTGCGGCGGCACTGCACAGAACAAACGCGGCGAGCCTGTAGCGCACGACGTTGATGCCGGACAGCCGTGCTGCCTCCGGATTTCCGCCGACCGCGTAGAGTCGGCGGCCGGTGACCGTGAAGGTGAGGACGAACCACACGATGGCGGCGAACACGACCATGTAGATCACGGTTTTCGGCAAGGCTAGCTGAGAGCCTGAAACCCACGCCAGCGCGAGCAGGCACAGGCCGCCGGCGATCATGCCGACAGGCGCCGGGGGGAGGATCTTCGTCTGCCGATGCGCCCGTACTGCCAGGAAGATGCCCCCCAACACGAGCAGCACGCCGATCACGAGAGTTGCCGTTCCGACTTCCAGGCGGCCGGACTCGAAGGCCCGCATGGCGTCGATCGCCTCGGTGCTCTCGACGGAGAGGGAGCGGCCATCGGTCACGATCAGCACCAGGCCGCGGATGGCGGTCAGTGTGCCCAGCGTGACGATGAATGCGTTGATGCCGAGAAACTGGACGATCGAGCCGTTGAGCAGACCGGCCGCGATCGCCACGAGCATCGCCGTCATCGCGGCAGGCCAGAACCCGATCGCGTCCGCCAGCCCGATCATGACGGCTGCGGCCAGCGCGGCAACCGAGGCGACCGACAGGTCGAAGTTGCCGCTGATGAGGATGACGGTCATGGCGATCGCCATGATCGCGGTCAGCGACGATTGGTGCAGCACGTTCACCACGTTGGCAAGGCTCAGGTAGTTGGACCGGCCTGTATAGGCTGTCGCGATCGAGAGCACGACGACCAGCAGGATCAGGGCGTAGTACACACCCATCTCGCGCAGGCCGAACACACGGCGCCAATCGGTGGCGGCCGAGGTAGAGGCTGGTTGGCCGGAAGCCATGGAGGAGGAGGGGCCTTGTAATGGCACGGCGTGATGTGCGGAAGTCAACTGGTTCATGATTGCTCGCTATGTATTCGGTTGGGCGCCGGTTCCGGCGGCGGGGGATGACAAGGCGCTTTGCCCGCCCGCCAGGAGGATCAGCTCGTGTTCGGAGGTCTCGTAGGCAGCGCGCTCTGCGATGCAGCGGCCGTCCCGCATGACGAGGATGCGGTCGCTGACGGCGAGGAGTTCCTCGAATTCGGATGACACGACGATCACCGACTTGCCCGCTGCGGCGAGTTCGCGCACCAGCATCAGGATGTCGGTCTTGGCGCCGATGTCGATGCCGGCCGTCGGCTCGTCGAGGAGGAACACCTTGACGTCGCTGAACAGCCATTTTCCGATCGTCACCTTCTGGGCATTGCCGCCGCTGAGCTCCGTCACCAGGGTGTCCGGCGACTGCGCCTTGATCTGCAGGCGCCGGATCGCGTCCGCCGCGCGCTTGCGTTCCCGATCTCGCATTGGCAACCAGCGCAGGATGGAGACGCTCTCGAGTGCCGGCAGAGTCGTGTTGCGCCAGATCTCGAAATCGGGGACCAGTCCCTGGCGCATCCGGTCCTCGGGGACCATCGCCAGCCCGGCCTTGACGGCGGCCTGGGTGGAGCGGCCCGTCGTCCGGCCCGAGACTTTGACTTCGCCGAGCGCGTCGGGATCGGCGCCGAAGATCGCATGCAACAGTTCGCTGCGGCCTGAGCCAAGCAGGCCGGCGACGCCGATCACTTCGCCGGCAGCCAGTTTCAGCGAGATGGGGTGCAGCTTGCCCGGCGACGCGAGGTTGCAGAGCTCCAGCAGAGCGGGCCCGTCCGCACGCCGTTGCGCCGGCGTGCGATCCAGCGCAGAGCGCTCCATCGCGACGATCTGCCGACCCACGATCGCCTCGGCGATGCGCGTCTCGTCGAGCTCGCTGGTCTGGGCACGCATGACGGCCTGGCCGTCGCGCAGGATGGTGACGCAGTCCGTCAGCGCCATCACTTCGTCGAGGAAGTGCGAAACGAAGAGGATGGCCTTGTTCTCCACGCGTGACAGACGGCGCACCGTGCGGTACACCAGCTCCCGCTCACCCGCCGCGAGCGAGGCGGTGGGCTCGTCCATGACGATCAGGTCGGCCCCCGTGCCGAGCGCCTGGAAGATCGCCACCATCTGCCGCTGTCCGATCGACAGTTCGCCGACCAGGCGGTCCGGCTCGAGCCAGTAGCCGACGCGCTCGCACAGGTCTTCGAATCGCCTGCGATAGGCACCGCCACGGCGCCAGCGGCCTTCGTCACCGAGGAACACGTTCTCAAGCACCGACAATGTCAGAACCAGGGGGATGTGCTGGTGAATGGTGGCCACGCCCATCGCATTCGCTTCTTTCGGGGTCGACCATTGGACCGGTGAACCCTTCCAGACGATCCGTCCCCCGGACGCGGGGAATGCGCCCGACAGGATCTTGATGAGGGTCGATTTCCCTGCTCCGTTAGCTCCGAGGAGACCGTGGACCTTGCCTCTCTCGATCTCCAGGTCGACGCCGCGCAGAACGACCGCACCATTCGGAAATGTCTTCGCTACGCGCTCAAGGCGCATCAGCGGTCCGCTTTCACTCGCTTGCATCGCAACTCCTGTGATTGCGTTGCATGGCTTAGACCTCGCCGTGGTCGAGTGGGGTGGGAG